>JALEXT010000042.1 GCA_022779845.1 Succinatimonas sp. | reverse complement strand
TATTGCGGGTTTTTTTTTTCATATCACCTTTTATCCAAATGATCCCAGAGGATTGAAAAATGTACGCAGAACTTGAAAAACTCTATAAGGGAGAAAACTTAAGCGACAAAGAAACCAAAAAAGTCTTTGCCGATATCTTCTCAGGCAAAATGGATCCCGTAGTGTTAAGTTCACTGCTAACTGCATTGAAGATGAACGGTTACACCGCAGACGAAATAGGCGGCGCCGCTTCTGCAATGATCGAGGCTGCCGAACCTTTTGAGCGCAATCATGACATCAAAGTAGGCGAGATCGTCGGTACCGGCGGCGATTGCTTAAGCACCGTCAACATCTCCACCATGGCAGGCATAGTATGTGCAACCATGGGTTTGCATGTGGCAAAACACGGCAACACCGCAGTTTCTTCAAAATCAGGTGCCTCAGACGTGCTTACCGCTTTAGGCTACGATATAAGATGCGACAAAGCGCTCACACTTAAAAACCTTGAAGAAAACGGCTTTGCTTTCTTCTTTGCCCAGTCTTATCACAAGGGAATGCGCTTTGCAGGTCCCGTAAGAAAAGCCCTCGGCACCAGCACCATATTCAATATCTTGGGACCTCTGACCAACCCCGCCCGCGTCGATTACGAACTTTTAGGTTGTTATGATCCTGCACTGCTTGAAACTCTGGCCAAAGCTTTGTACTTAACCGGAGTCAAACGCGCCATGGTTATAAACGGCAACGGCATGGATGAGATCTCCTGCTTCGGTACTACCAAGGTAGCCGAACTGCACGAGGACGGCAGCATAGAAAGTTATGAGCTTACCAACGACGATTTCGGCATCGAAGGTAAATTCGATCAGAAGATGCTTGAAGGCGGAGATGCCCAGTACAACGCCAAAGTGGCTTTGGAAATTTTAGGCGGATCCGGATCTGAGGCTATTTTGGCCGTAGTTGCAGCCAATGCCGCCGCCATGCTTTATCTTGCAGGTAAATTTACTTCCTTAAAGGAAGGTTATGCGGCAGCCAGAGCTTGCTTAAAGAGCGGACAAGCCTTAAAGAAACTTCATGAAGTTTGCGCTACCTCTCAAAATAAGTAAAGAGGGATATTCATGCTCAAGCCGCAACAGCTATCAGATGAGGCCCGTGCTTTCCCAGGGCTTAATCTTGAGAGTATAGAAGGAACGGTACTGGCTACCATAGTAAATGCCAAAGTGCCCGACGTGCTAAAAATGGAAGTAAGTGCTTTGCCCAAGCGTAGCGTGCCTTTCCGCTCCTTAAAAAAAGCGCTTACAGAAGGAAAAGGCCGTACTTTCATATTGGAATGTAAAAAGTCTTCCCCAACGCTCGGAGACTTTTGCAAAGATTTCAATCTGGACAAACTGCTTTCATGCTATGAAAGCCGGGCCTCTGCCATTTCGGTACTTTGCGAGGAACATTTCTTCAAAGGATCTCTTGATTACCTGCGCTATGTTAGAGAAAGGACTTCACTGCCGGTTATCTGCAAAGACTTCATCATAGATGAAAAACAGCTTTTAAAAGCCGCAAGCGCAGGTGCCGATGCCGTTTTGCTGATGCTGAGCATGCTGACTAGGCAACGTTTTTTAGAACTTTACGCTAAAGCCGTATCTTTAGGACTTGAAGTTCTGTGCGAAGTAGACAGCCGCGACGATGCCCTGTTTGCTGCAGAACACAAATTTCCGGTAGTTGGGATCAACAACCGCGATCTGCGGATACTGAAGATAGATCTCAACAATGCTAAAAAATTAGCTCCGTTGCTTCAAGACACCACGGTGGTCTCCGAGTCCGGCATAAGCTCTCATCAGGATCTGATCGCTTTAAAACCCATAAGAAGTTTTCTCATAGGTTCATCGCTGTCAGGATCTGACGATTTATTCTTCAGCGCCAATACCATGCTTTACGGCACGAATAAAGTATGCGGCATTACTACCGAAGATGCGCTGAATGCGGCCATTGAAGGGCATGCCGCAATTGCTGGCCTTATTTTCTGCAAAAAATCTCCGCGTTATGTCGGCCTGGAACAGGCAAGAAAATTAGGAGAGTTGGCACAAAACCGCATAAAAATTGCCGCAGTCTTCGTTGATGCTCAGCTTGATGAAATGATCGACGCGGTAAAAGCATGCAAGGCATCATATGTACAGTTACACGGACAAGAGAGTACCGACATCATTACAAAACTGCGTGAAGCACTGCCTGGGATCAAGATCATCAAAGCGCTTTGCGTTCGCAAGGACGAGGATTTCAAAGCTTATGAAACTTACGCTCCTTTATGTGATCTGATGATTTTGGATTCAGGAAATCCGGGTTCAGGAACCTCCTTTAACTGGAGTGCTATTCCCGACTTCATAAAACGTGATCATACCCTGCTCTCAGGCGGTATAGGCTGTAACAACCTTCGCGAAGCTTTGTCACAGGGCTTTTTGGGAGTTGACATGAATTCAGCCTTGGAGAGTCAAAAAGGAATAAAAGATCCTAAGCTTGTCAAACAGGCTTTGCAGATCATCCATGATTTTATTTAAGAGGAAACAAACATGACCATTTTAAATCCGTTTTTCGGTAAATACGGCGGACAATATGTACCAGAAGTACTGATCCCTGCTTTGGATCAGCTGGAAAAAACCTTTGTAGAAGCAAAACAGGATCCTGTATTTAAAAAAGAACTTAATGATCTTTTAAATAAATACGCAGGGCGCCCTACTCCGCTTACCTTATGTCGCAATTTAACTGCCGGCACCAAAACCAAGATTTACCTAAAGCGTGAGGATTTGTTGCACGGAGGAGCTCATAAAACCAATCAGGTTTTAGGTCAGGCGCTTTTGGCAAAACGTATGGGTAAAACCCGCATCATTGCAGAAACCGGTGCAGGTCAGCACGGTGTGGCTACTGCCCTTATCTGCGCTCTCTTGGGATTTAAATGCTGTATTTATATGGGCGTGAAAGATACCGAGCGCCAAAAGCCCAATGTATTTCGCATGCGTCTTATGGGAGCTGAAGTCCGTCCCATCGCCGTAGGTGCCGGTACCTTGAAAGAAGCTTGCAACGAAGCTTTGCGCGACTATGCGGCAAACTTTGAAAACACCCACTATATGATCGGTACTGCAGCAGGTCCTCATCCCTTCCCGACTATAGTGCGTGAATTTCAAAAGATCATAGGCGAGGAGATCCATGAGCAGATCTTACAAGAAGAAGGAAGACTTCCCGATGCCTGCATAGCCTGCGTAGGCGGCGGTTCAAATGCCATAGGTATGTTTACCGATTTTCTTGATACCGATGTTCCGTTGTACGGAGTTGAGCCTGCCGGAAAGGGACTTGATTCAGGTAAAACCGGAGCCACCATCCAGCGCGGCACCGACGGAATTTTCTTCGGAGCCATGTCAAAAAATCTGCAGACTGCAGACGGACAAATCAAAGAATCATATTCCATTTCAGCAGGTCTTGATTTCCCGTCAGTAGGTCCTCAGCATGCCTATCTTGATTCTATAGGACGCGTCAAATATGTAGGCGCAACCGACAAAGAAGCTCTTGAGGCTTTCGTACTGCTTTCTGAAAAAGAAGGCATCATTCCTGCTCTTGAATCATCCCATGCTCTGGCTTATGCCATCAAGATGATGCGCCAGAACCCTGATAAAGAACAGGTTTTGGTAGTCAACATCTCAGGTCGCGGAGATAAAGACATCTTCAGCGTTGAAGATTATTTTGAACAGATGGGATGCATTCGCAACGACGGCACCATCGACCCTTCGGTGCTCAAAGACTAAGGAGAGAAAAATGGAACATCGTTTTGAAAAGCGCTTTGCATCATTACAAGCTCGCCATGAAGGCGGTTTCATGCCTTTCGTAACCCTTTGCGATCCGGATAAAGAAACTTCGTTAAAAATTCTTGAAGCTTTGGTAGCAGGCGGTGCCGATGCTTTGGAATTGGGATTTCCGTTTTCAGATCCATGTGCTGACGGTCCTGTAATTCAAAATGCCGATAAACGCGCGTTAAATTCAGGTGCGGTAACTGCAGATTTCTTTGATCTCATCGCTAAAATCCGCGAACGTCATCCTGATCTGCCGATGTCTATTCTGGTGTACGCAAACGTAGTCATTGCACACGGCACTGATCACTTCTTTAAACAGGCCAAGGCATCCGGTCTTGATGCCGTACTTATTCCTGACGTGCCTGTAAACATGCTTGAAACTCACGAAAACTTTTTAAAGTGTGCAGCAGATAACGAAGTTGATACGGTGCTGATTGCGCCACCCAACGCATCTGAGGAAACTCTGGATAAAATTGCGGTGCTCTCCAAAGGATATACCTACGTACTGTCACGTTTTGGTATTACCGGTACAGAAAATACTTTCGGCCGTCCGGTAAAGATCATCAATCGCATCAAAGAGTTGCACGGAGCCTTACCTATACTTGGCTTTGGTATTTCAACTCCTGAACACGTAAAGCAGGCCCTTGAGATCGGAGCTGTAGGTGCCATTGCCGGCTCTGCTTGTGTCAAGATCATCGAAAAGAATTTAAACGATGTTCCCAACATGCTAAAAGAGCTCACCTCTTATGTAGCCTCAATGAAAGCTGCCACCAAGCTTTAACCGAGCACAATTCATCGATTATGCGGAGCAACGTACTTTTTGCTCCGCTATTTCTTACCTTAAGATCCTACGAATCGACTTCATTTGTTGACGAGTACTTAACGCCATTCTTGCATAATTGCTACAATGACTAAAGATAGTCGTTGCCTCATTAAAATCTTACTTTGATTGTTCACAATGGACTGACAATTCATTTAAAGCGCGGCAGTATAAGAAATAAAGGATATCAGCATATGGTTATGAATATTAACAATAAAGCCGATCCCGTCTTTCTGCCAACCGGCAAAAGCGGCTTTAGCGAATTAAGAGCCCTTAACAAGATCTATGTTGATAAAACAGAAATGATCTGGGCTTTGGCAAGGGACAGCAATTACTATTTTTTCTCCCGCCCTCGCCGCTTCGGCAAAACTTTGCTTTTAAGTACCTTTGAATCGCTGTTTAAATACGGTCTAAGAGATTTCAAAGGCTTGGACATAGAAAAACTTTGGACTGACGATAAAACCTATCCTGTCATCAGACTTGATTTTACCGCCTGCGCAAAATTCCAAAGAATTGACGAATTTTTAAGTAAATTCAGAAGCATGGTATACCGCAATGTAGGTAAAGCAGGATTAGTCTTACCTGAGCCTGACGGTAAGGGGATCGTCACGTTGGTCGATCAATTTGAAAGTCTTATTACTGATAATAGCATTCAAAGTCCGGTTTTACTTATCGACGAATATGATGCGCCGATTAACAACCATCTTGAAAACAACGAGCTTTGCGATCAGGTAACTCAAGAACTTGCCGCCTTTTATTCAATGCTTAAAAGACAAAGCTCTTATCTGCGCTTTCTCTTCATTACCGGCATCTGCAAACACAATACCTTGAATCTTTTCTCCTCTGGTAATTTCATTCAGGATATCAGTGCATATCCCATGTTCTCAACTTTAACCGGATATACCGAGGACGAGTTAAGACATTACTTCATGCCTTATATAGAAAATGCTGCCAAAATTCTGAATTTAAGCGTTGAGCAGTGCATTACCAAGATAAAACACCACTATGACGGCTTTTGCTTTGACCTTAAGGCCTCAGCTCATGTATTAAACCCTTGGTCAACCTTAAATTTCCTGTCACATCCTGACATCGGCTTTTTAAATTATTGGTATAACTCGGCAGGACTGCCTACGGTACTAGAGCAGTACATCAAAGAGCACAGCTTAAAAAATCCTGAAGAATACGGACAAGACCGGGTATTGAGCGTTGACGATTTAACCAACTACCGAGGCTTGAACGGAGAGTTCAGCGATACCGTAATGCTGTATCAGACAGGTTACCTCTCCATAAAAAGCGCCTTTGTCGAAGACATGACGGTAACTTTAAACTACCCAAATGCTGAAGTCTCTGAGTCCATGGCCAAGCTCTATACCGAAATGGTTTTAGGCAACCGTACCGTAACTTCGGTGATTGGATACGGTCCCGTAGGGCTTTTCGGAACTAAAAGCCCTGAAACGGTGGTTGCCTCCTTAAATAAACTCTTTTTATCCGTAGACTATAAAGATTATCCGCTAAAGAGCGAAGCAACTTTAAGAGCCTATCTGCAGCTTTATTTAAAACTTGGCGGAATAAACCAGTTCATTGAAACCCACAATGCCAAAGGCCGCTCTGACTTGGAGTTTAAAGTACAAGACCGCTACTGGGTAATTGAACTTAAGTTTGCCAAAGAGCAGGACGATCCCCAAAAGCTTTTAAACGAAGCGGTAGAGCAACTTAAATCAAGACAATACGGCGAACAGAACGAAACCAAGCTTCAGCATATCCGTCTTGCTTTGGTATTCTCTCAAAAAGACCGACAATTCGTTGAAAACGTAGCGGTATAAAGGAAGACATCATGACAATAGCTGAAATAACTGCAAAAATGATCGCCTTTTCAGAAGGTGATCAACACGACATCAGTCACTTTCTAAAAGTTTGGGCATATGCAAGAACTATAGGCCAATTAGAAGCGCTTGACGATCACTGTGAATTCATTCTGGAAACAGCCGCCATCCTGCATGACATTGCCTGTCCTCTTTGCAGAAAAAAATACGGCAAAGCTTTGGGTAAAGATCAGGAAAGAGAGGGAATGATCCTAGGTCAGGCTTTTCTTAAAGATTGCGGACTTTCACCTGCCGATCTTGAAAGGATCATCTTTCTCATTGGTCATCACCATACCCTGACTGATATAAAAAGCATCGACCACCAAATACTGGTGGAGGCTGATTTCCTAGTAAACGCCTATGAAAGCAATCTTTCAACTCAGGCAATCGTCAATGCAAGAGATCATTTTTTTAAGACAAAGTCAGGAACAACCTTATTAAACAGTGCTTTTAATCTGCCGCCGCGATCTTAAACATCACTCTTTAAAAGCTAAAGAGCACTCTCCCACGCACTCCTGCATCCATCCCTGCTCTAAAAGAGGTATTTGACCTTGTTTTTTTTGATAAAAATAATCGTTGATCAGTTTTTTCGAGCAAATAAGATCTGATGCGATCCTGCAATTCTTTGCCCGCTCCTCCAAAAAAGCTTTAAAAACATTGCCGTTTTTTTTGGAGGAGCGTCCGGGTGCATAAGCATCATAAGCAGGCTTTATCGGCTCATCCCCAAGTTCAAGTGATTCTTTTATCCATTTGAGTACAATATAACCGAACTGACGCACCGCTCCTGGTTTCATTCCGCTGTCTCTTAAACCATGTAAAGTAAGCGGGGTAAAACGCGCCAGAGACAGCAAAGCTTTACCAGTGATCACGCGGTTTAACGCTTCGTTGCGCTCTCGTCCCAGTTCATAACGTTTTTTACAAATAAATTGCAGACGTCGCAAGGCTTTATCAGAAAGCTCACCGGCACCGCCTACGCTTAAATACAGTTCATCGGCAATGGGCTCTTTTAAATATTGCTCCCTTTTTTGCTTCATAGCCTTAAAAAACCATTGAAGCCTAACATCATCTGCAGAAAACTCTTTTAACTCCTGCTCCCTCAACGCTTCAAGATAGGCTACATCCAAAGCCGCATATTCAAGTTGCGATTCGGATAAAGGACGCATAAGCCAGTCTGAGCGCGTCTCGCTTTTTAAAAGCTCCACCTCAAGGTATTTGGCTGCGGCTCTTTGCAATCCCATTTTGTCATTAATACCGGCAAACAAAGGCAACAACTGCAGATCCCACAAGTGCTCTGGCAATACAATTTCTCCCGTGGCAAGGCGTGCATGATGGGCCAACACCTCCAGATCTTCATCGCAGGAGAACAAGAGGATCTGCGCAGGACTTTCACATAAAGCTTTTATAAGCGATCCAAGTTCAGCTCTTATAGGATCGGCGAGATAACACTGCCCTTTAATTTCAAGCTGAATAAGAGCAAGCTCGGGAAAGTAAGTTTTTACCCTGTCAAACTCAGTATCGAGAGCAATAAAATCGTCACTTTTTTGCTTTGCAACCAAGGCACAAAGATTTTGCACCTGCTCTTCAGAATCGATAAGCTGGTAATTTAACATCTTGTTTTAATTATATTTATTTTCATGAAGATAGCGGCGCATGATCTTACCTACCGGAGATTTTGGCAGAGCATTTAAAAATTCTACTATCTTGGGCAACTTATAGCCCGTGAGGTATTCTCTGCAATAAGCAAGCACCTGATCTACAGTCAGATCCGGATCGCGTTTTACCACGAACAGCTTGATGGCTTCTCCGGTTTTTTCAGACAGCACGCCTACGGCGCAACATTCTGCCACCTTGGAATAGCGCGAGACCACATCTTCTATTTCAGACGGGTAGACGTTAAAGCCTGAAACTATGATCATATCTTTGATGCGATCGATGATCTTAAGATATCCGCCCTCAAGCCATACAGCTATGTCTCCGGTACGCAACCATCCATCATCACGTACATTTTCATTTTCCGCATCGTTTTGATAATACCCCTGCATCACCTGAGGACCTTTAAATTCCAACTCTCCTGGAATATTCAAATCCCAAATCTCTTTATGGGTATTAGGATCGACTATACGCGCATAGGTAGACGGTACCGGGATCCCGATGGATCCGGTAAAAATTCTTGACGTATAAGGATTTACACAGGCAACCGGAGAGCACTCGGTCAGGCCGTAACCTTCAAGAATATGCTGTCCCGAGGCTTTAAAAAAACGCTCTGCAACCCCCGATTGCACGGCAGCCCCTCCGCCTATGGCAAGGCGCAGTTTGGGCATGGGACATTCTTTGGTAAATACCCCGTGATCGAGCATAGCGGCAAACAGAGTATTAACTCCGGTCATTACCGAAATCTCAGGATGTTTTTTGATGGTCCTGAGTAAATCTTTCATGCGCCTTGGATCGGTGATCATAATGCTGTTGGCTCCGAGGGCCGTTTGCAGCAATAAATTTACCGTCATCGAAAAAACATGATAAAGAGGCAAAGCCGTAAGCAATGTCTCCTTGCCGCGTTTTAACTCATGGCCGTACATTTCAAGACACTGCCTCACATTGGCAATAAGATTGCCGTGAGAGAGCATCGCGCCTTTGGGTTTGCCGGTAGTACCGCCGGTAAACTGCAAAAATGCTATGTCACAAGATTTGAGCTGCGGTGCGGAAAATGCCAGGGAACGCCCGCAAGACAAAGCCTTTTTAAAGGATATGACTTTTTCAAGCTTAAATTTCGGCACCAAACCTTGCAACTTGGCACCTAAATTTAGCAACAAACCTTTGAGAGGATTTTGCAGATCGCCAGCTTTGGTCAACACAATATGCGGGAGTTTCTGCCCGTCCTTGGCAATTTCCTCAAGTCTTGATCCAACACCTTCAAACGCCACCACGGCAGACACCTTGCTGTCGCGCAGTACTGAGGCTATTTCGCGGGCTGTATACAGAGGATTGATGTTGACTATGCGCAAACCGGCTTTAAGCCCGGCAAATACCGTGATCGGGTACTGCAACATATTGGGCATGATGACCGCAAGATTATCGCCTTTTTTTAACTTAAGCTCATGTTGTAAAAAAGCGGCGAAAGCACACACGGCCTCATGTGCCTGGCGATAAGTTAAGG
>JALEXT010000034.1 GCA_022779845.1 Succinatimonas sp. | reverse complement strand
GCTGCCGAAGTTCAGGCTCAGATTGCCGACGCTCAGAAGTAATTTCTCCTTGGAGCGACACATATGACTTCGGAACAGGCAAACAGGCGTCGTATTTTGCTGAAAATTTCAGGCGAAGCACTCGCCGGAGATTTGGGCTTCGGTATTGATCCTAAGATCCTTGCTGCTTTGGCAACTTCTATTCTTGAAGTGCAGAGCAAAGGAATTGAGACAGCACTGGTGATAGGCGGAGGTAACATCTTCCGCGGTGCTACGTTGCAAAAAGCCGGCTTTGACAGAGTTGCAGGTGATGAGATGGGAATGCTGGCTACGGTAATGAACGGTCTTGCCGTGCGTGAAGAACTTAAACGTCAGGGCGGCAAAGCCGTACTCATGAGTGCCTATGGTATTCCCTCGATCACCGAACAGTATTCTGCAAGCAAAGGTCGTGAACTTTTGTCTCAGGGGCTTACCGTGATCGCCTCAGGCGGTACCGGTTCACCTTTTTTTACTACTGATACCGGGGCGGTTTTGCGTGCCATAGAATTGCAGTGTTCCGAAGTGCTCAAGGCCACCAAGGTGGACGGTGTTTACAGTGCCGATCCCATGAAAGATCCCAAAGCCACGCGCTTTGAGGCTCTGAGCTTTGAAGAGGTTATGCAAAAGCAACTTAAGGTTATGGATCTTACTGCTTTTGCTTTGGCTTCCGAGCATCATATGCCCATCAGAGTTTTTTCCATGACTAAATCAGGTGCCTTTATGCGTGCTGCTTTGGGAGAACGCGAAGGCACGGTGGTCTCAGATTGAGGAGTTACCTTTATGATTAACGACGTTAAGAAAGATGCCAAATCACGTATGGACAATGCTATCAAGTCACTTGACATACGTTTGTCCAAGATCCGTACTGGGCGTGCCTCACCGGCTTTGCTCGACGGGATCATGGTTGAGTATTACGGTACTGCCACCCCGCTTCGTCAGGTTGCGCAGGTAAATGTTGAGGATGCGCGCACCCTCAAGATCAGCGTGTTTGACCGCAATGCCTCAAAAGAGGTTGAGCGTGCCATTCAGAAGAGCGAACTCGGGTTAAATCCGGTTGTTGCCGGCACTGAGATCCGTGTTCCTCTTCCTCCTTTGACTGAGGATCGCCGCAAAGAGCTCGTTAAGGTAGTCAAAGGCGAAGTCGAACAGACTAAGGTAGAAATACGCAACGTTCGTCGTGATGCCAATGCCGCTTTGAAAGATTTGCACAAGTCCAAGGAAATTTCTGAGGATGAAGAGCGCGGCGCCGAGAACGACATCCAGAAAATGACCGATGCTGCCGTCAAAGAAAGCGATGTGCTTTTTGCTGACAAGCAGAAGGAACTCATGGCTGTCTGAAGAACTTGATCCTTAGGATCTGTCTTTTGGGACATGATTTTTGTGTCTTAATGTCGAGTCTTAATGCAAAGCAATGACTTCAATACGGGGGATCGTTCGATCCCCCGTCACGTAGCTATCATCATGGACGGCAACGGCCGCTGGGCCCAAAAGCGCGGAATGCCGCGCGTAATGGGACACAGACGCGGTGCACAGGCCGTAAGGCGTACGGTGGAAGCTGCCGTAGCGCTGGGTATTAAAGTGATCACGTTGTTCGCTTTTTCAAGCGAGAACTGGAAAAGGCCGGCTCTTGAGGTATCAGCATTGATGCAACTTTTTGCAAGAGCCTTGGACAAGGAAGTTCCGCTTTTAAAGGATAACGGGGTAAAACTAAGAGTAATAGGCAATTTAAATGCTTTCCCCTTGAAGTTGCAGGAGCGCATTCAAAGAGCGCAGGAGCTTACCTCAGGCGGAGAAAGGCTGATTTTAAACGTTGCTGCAAATTACGGCGGACGCTGGGATATCGTTCAGGCGGCCAAAAAATTAAGCAAAATGGTGCTTGAAGGTAGTCTGACTCCTGATCTTATTGATGAAAAATTGTTTGCCTCCGTTCTTGCAGAGCCGTTGGATGTTGATCTTTTGATCCGCACCGGAGGAGAAAAACGCATCAGCAATTTTTTGATGTGGCAATCCTCTTACAGTGAATTATATTTCTCGGACACTCTTTGGCCGGATTTTGACCGACAAGATCTTGAAGAAGCATTAAATTTTTTTTCAGGTCGCGAACGCCGCTTCGGAATGATTTCGTCGCAACTAAAGGACAACGATAAATGTTAGTAAGAATTTGTACCGGCATTGTGCTGATTGCTGCCGTTTTGGCTTGGCTTTTTGTTGCCGACTATGCCGTTTTTTCCATGGGCGCGCTTTTTATGTATATGGTGGGGGCCTATGAAATGGGCCCACTGTGCGGTTTTAAAAGCCGTATCCCCTTGGTAATTGTTGCAGCAGCATGTGCGACTGCTCTTTTCTATTTTGCGCCTCCGGGAAATTTCCCGCTTGCGGGAATACCGGTATGGTGCTACTGGATAACTTCATCAGGACTTATAGTATGGCTTTGTTCGTTGCCTTTACTCATAAAATTTCCCAAAGGGGACGACTGGCATAAAAACAAAGTATTGGCAGTAGTTTTTTCCATGCTCATGCTCGTGCCTTTTTTGGAAGGACTGTTGATCCTGCGTGCCGATGATTACGCCAATGACAGCAATGCCGGAGCTTATCTGGTGCTTGCCGTAATGGCTTTGGTATGGTGTGCCGATTCGGGAGCATATTTCACGGGACGCGCCATA
>JALEXT010000021.1 GCA_022779845.1 Succinatimonas sp. | reverse complement strand
GAGTCATGCCGCGTTCAAGCAACATGTCTGTAAAGGCAGGATCTCCGCCTTCCACCTTGCCTACCATACCAAGATCTTCTGACAGTTTTGTGACTTTAAGTAAAGATCCGTCCGATGCCAAAAGTCCCAAAGCCTGCAATCCTGCTGCTGTAGCTACGGACTGCAAATGTTTATTGCACTGTCCTGCCAAGGCCGCGCAAATATAAGGCATGTGCGCTGCAGGTGAAACCCTGAGACCGCGTTTTTTTTCAATCTTAAGTCTCAAAGCAGAGAACAGTTCGTCAACTTCTACTCCGCCACCGTGTATCACTACGGCAGGAGTATTCTTAAGCGCAGAAAAAAGCTCTGCAAGCTCTTTTTGAGCTCCCAGTGCTTTCCCGCTTAATTTGACTACTGCTATCTCTTTCATAAGTCTATGCTACACAAGTCCTGCCGTTTCGTCAAAGCCGCAATGCAAATTAAGCACCTGCACAGCCTGAGCTGCGGCACCTTTTAACAGATTATCGATTACAGATATCACTACTATATAACCGTCATCGGAAACCTTAAACCCCAAATCGCAAAAAGGCGTCATCTGTACATCAGCAAGTTGCGGCAAAATATGCTTAAATCTCACCAGGGGCTTATGAGCATAAGCATCCTGATAGACTTTATCTACTTCAACTTCGCTGATCCCTGATTTTAATTTTGCAGTCACGGTCGCAAGAATTCCGCGCTTAAACGGTCCCAAATGCGGAGTAAAGATCACCTCACATCCTAAATGCTCGGCTATTTCAGGCTGATGACGATGAGTAAATACCCCGTAGGCTGACAGACTTACCTCGCAAAACGAGCTGGAAAGCTTGGCTTTGCGTCCCGCGCCTGAGACTCCGCTTACGGCATCTATAACCGGGCGATAAGCCGCATCAAGCAGTTTGGCATTGATAAGAGGTTTTAAGGCAAGCTGAGATGCCGTAGGGTAACACCCCGGCAGGGAGATCATATTTTTTGAACATAACTCTTCATGGGATGTGAATTCAGGCAAAGCATATATGCTGTCTTTTAGCAAGTCGGCATGCTCATGCGCAAAACCGTAGGCTTTCTCAAAAACTTTCAGATCACTGAGACGAAAAGCTCCTGAGAGATCCAAAACCGTTTTACCGTCCTTAATAAGTTTCGGAGCCAGATCATGGCTTACACGATGATCCGTTGCCAGAAAAAAAGCATCTGCTCGGGAAGACAAAGAATCGGAAACCGGCTCCAAGACACAGTCGCATATTCCGTTAAGGGAGCCGTAGAGATCCGACATTTTTTTACCAAGATCGGCGCTGTTAGGAGAAACAAAAGTTCCCCCAAGTGAAAGCGTTGGGTGCCTTGCTATGATCCTGCACAACTCTGCTCCAGCATACCCGCTGGCTCCGACAACGGCAACCTTCATGTTTTGTGACTCCGAACTGCTTATGTTAACTTTAAAAATATTAACACGGGCAAAACGGATTGCCCCTACTGCTTTGTTTTTTACTTTTTTTTGCACAAAAATGCGGCATCAATAACCGGCAAGCACTGCTTTACATTGCTCAGGCAACTCTTTTTTTACTTTTTTAGGTTTATTCGTTGCAGCCCCCGGTTTCGGCGGTTCAAACCAGCTCTGAAGCTCAGCCCCGCATCCGTCTCCTTTTGGTACAGCAGCCTGACGTACGCACCAAGGGCTGTCTACAGGACAAGCCAAACGTACGTGCATATGCGCTCTGTGTCCGAACCAGGGACGAAGACGCCGCAAAGCCTGCTCGATGCGTTTATCGTTGTGAGCTTTTTCTGACAAAAGTTCACACATGCGTTTTTTGATCCCCGGGGCGATAAAGATACGTTCTACTCTTGCATCGGATGCTGCAAGCAAAATAAGTTTTGCTCTGGCAGTATCAAAAAAATGCGTAGGACGTCCTTTGGCATCCACTAAGGGCAATTCTCTTGGATGTCCAAGTTCACTGCTGCTTCGGCGAGGTGATGCAAAATCAAAAGAAATATCTGCATCAAGTCCTACCTGATGACTGCCGTGAGCAGAACGGCTGCCGAACGAGCCTCCGTAGCGTTTTGAAAGATCCCCTATCAGCAAAGGAGGCAAGCCTGATGATACGGCTTTTTCAGCCAAATCGTTGATAAAACTCACAAGCTCAGGATGAGCGTAGTCACGCCCCGGAGCATAACGCAAAACCTGAAAATAAGGACTTTCCTCAAGCGCGTGTGCTCCTCTGATGCAACCGTTGTTGTAACTGCCGAAGATCTCGGCAGCACCGGCGGTATTGAAAACAGTTATGAAAGCTGCTGCGAAAAAAAATAAAGTTTCGAATTTTTTCATCATGTTACTTCAAACGCAACATGCGTTTGAAAAAAGGGATCTGTGAACGTGAGGTTACTTCAATTTCCACCGACACCCCCATGAAGGCAAAACGATCGCGAAAATCCCGGCCGTCATCGTCATTGATGCGGTTAATTATGTGTACGAAATGCTCACGCAAAGCTTTGATATATCCTGCACTTTCCTGCAGAATGAGCTCTGAAACCAAAGCTCTTACCTGTTTTACCCGCGCGCTTTCATTAATGCGCGGAGCTCTGATCACATCCTTCCAGGCAACTCCGGTGACGCATTGCACATAATTGCGAGTCTGGGTACCCGTCCAAAAACAGGAAAAAGGATCTTTTACTTCCTTCATAAAGGCATTTATATAACGGTTTACTCCTTCGACACACTGATTGCGCTCCTCACCGCGTCCTGAAATGAGGAAACGCCTAAACAGGATCTGTTTACCGTTTCCGGCAGCCACTTCGTAAAAGTAACGTACTGCCGACGTTGCCGGTTCCTGTTTTAAGTAATAACGCAAATTGGTACGGTTTTGACGCTGCTCCTGCATCAGGGCATCAAAATCGTACTGTTCATAGCTTTTTTCAGCCCGTTTTCTAAGCAAATTTACCAACACTGAGCGTATGAGCCACTGCTTTTGCTTTGATGACAGGAAATCCTGAAGATGATTGGCAAGAAAACCTGAAAAATCTTCTTTTACAGAATCACTGAGCTTAGGAGACATTCCTCCTGCCAAAGCGATTTCCTGTGCGTATTCTTTTTTATGAGCAAATACCGAATAATAAACCAATACCCACAGTTGCATGCGCAGATCAAAGAGACGGTTGAATACGTAGCTTACTACCGCTTTACCGTCGAGAATTGCATCAGGCTGCATCAGCGCATCCACATCACGACGGTATTCCCAGTCGTTTACATATTTGCAGGTGCGGTGCCAGTCTATATAATCCTGCGCCGGACGCGAGAAAAAGTCTTCTAGCTCCTGTCTCGTAAATGAAGTTAGTTCTGAGTGTTCGCCTTCAAACCAAACTTCAGGAGCTTCAACCACCGGCCACAAACCGTTTAAAGGTTGGGTAGCGGCCAAAACAGCCTCAATGCGTTCAGGATGCATCCTTAAAAAACGCAATGCCGACCACAACGCCGCACTTGCATAAAGTTCAAGCACCAAAGGAGTGTAATGCTTTGAAACTTGCGAGATCGGCAAAACCTTTGGAAAATGAAGACACTCAAGCATCTCATCAAGAGTTGCGGCCGCCCTGACGTTTTCATCTTTGCAGTTGATGAAAAGCTGTTGCCACATGACGCTGAGATCTTCAACCGAAGCACAATCTGCAACCAACTCGCGCACCAAAGGCTTGTTGGCATCGAAGATCACACAATCAAGCCCTTTTAAATAGTTCTCTCGCAACAGATCCTGCTCAGAGGGATAGTCTTGAAATTTGGCTCTCAACATCTTGGTGTCGATACCGTGCTCATTGACTATTCCCCAGCGCATTCTGCTCGGAACTCTAGGAGTTACAAAAGTGTGAATACGAATATGCGGAAGTTCATCAGATGCGGTAGGACCGTCGCGTTGAGGCAACACTTTCCACTCGAGTACTGCAAACTCGACGGTCTGACCTTCTTCACCTTCGTTGGGGCTGAAAACCCCAGCTATGCATAACTGACGGGCGGTCATGTCATTCCTTACCAATTGGCAGGCTTGGCAGGAGCCAGCAGTTCATCATCGTCACCTACTATGGTCGCACCGCCGTTATCAGCAGTACTTTGCGATTCTGCAGCCATAGACGACGAACGGTTTACCGTGCTTGCCTGCTTTCTTTGCTCTACGGCAGGATCTGGATTCTGAGCGCTGTCCATATAATCAAAAATGGTCACAATCTTGCGTATGCCGGAAACATTCTTTTTAATTTGATTGACCGCACGAGAAGCCTCGTCTCTGGTCACGTACCCCATAAGGTAAACAACCTTGTCTTCGGTAAAGACCTTGAAACGCCCCGAGCTTATATTCTTTCCAAAGAGCAGCTGACTCTTTACTTTGGAAGTGATCCAAGCATCGTTGCTGATTGCAGAGCTTGAAATGGGCTCTCTGTTTTCAACATAGTTGTATACGTGGCGCACGTATTCGACATGTTTTATCTGCTCCAGACAGGAATTGAAGTAGCTCTGATTTTTAGTCTGACCTGCCAAAAGCACATTTCCGTTTACCGCTACTACCGACACGTTGAATACTTTTTCATCAGAATCACTGCGGTGATCGCTTAAGATATGTTTGCAGTCCTGCTCAATCTGCTCGTCATACATCTGAATGTCGACGGTACGGCTGTCGGAACCTACCACAGCGCCGGCTCCTGCGGCGGCACCGCCTACCAAAGCGGCCACACAACCGTTAAGCAACAGCGCAGAGGACACTGCACCTGCAGCCAAAGCTATCTTAAATTTGGTAATTTTCATAAAAGCTCCCTCATTAAAGTCTGCACTTTATACAGCCGTCTTGATAGATCCTTGTCAACTGCTTGCAATTTTACCAATTTCACGCAAGATAATTTCTTTTGACATTGTACACAAGCGCAAGGCTATGAGAGCTTAAAATTACCTCATACTAAGTTTTAGCTTAACAAAAATGCTTTTAGTCCTCTCTAATTTCCAAGTTTAAAAAATTTCAGTTCCTGCTGGACACTGTCCATACCGGCATCGATTTCTTCAAGAGCCTTCATCGCCTGATCAGTACCGCCTGAAATATCTTTGGTAATGGCCGTTACTCCCTGCATGTTCGATGAAATTTCGGAAGTTGCGGTAGTTTGCTGCTCTGCTGCAGTTGCGATCTGAGTTATCTGCGTATGCACTTCTTTTACATGATCTATGATCCCCTGCAGTACATCCTGTACCGCCGTTCCCTTCTTAGCCAAATCGTCCATATTTTTAACGCTTTCCTGCATGGAGGCATCGGCACTGTCGGCATACTGCTGAACCTGCTCAACCATTTTGGTGATCTCATGGGCTGAAACGGATGAACGTTTGGCAAGAGCACGCACTTCGTCTGCAACTACGGCAAAACCTTTACCGGCTTCACCGGCACGGGCTGCTTCTATAGCTGCATTCAGGGCCAGAAGATTAGTCTGCTCGGATATATCCTCGATGGTTTCGACAATGGAGCTGATCTTCTCAGACTGTTGCTTAAGAGCGCGAATGTGATCAGAATCGTTTTCTGTCTTTTCTTTCTGACGCAATATCCCGGATATGGTCGTCTCTATCTGCCCCACACCGCGATCGGTAATACTGTTGGATTCACTTGCAGTTGCCGCGGCTCCTTCACAGTTTTTTGCTATATCGGAAGTAGTGGAAACCATTTCATCGGAGGCGGCCGACACGGTAACGCTGCGATTTTCCGCATCAGAAACCCTTTCATGAATTGAAGAAGTGATATGTTGCAGTTCGTCTATATCTTTATGCGTAGCAGATGCGGCGGTCAGCACCATGTTCAAAGCCTCAACCAGGGCATCGCGCATCTTAAGCAAATATCTGTCAGTCTCTGCAAATTCATCGCTTCCTTCAGCATCGATTTCAAAAGTCAAATCTCCGTTTGCAGCCTTCTCCAAAGCCTTGCGCAACCTGTAAAGACGGCTGGTGATATATCCAGAAATGACAACCCCAATGATCATGGCAATAATGATCCCGGCAACGGTGATCCCCACTGCCACATACATGTCGGTTTTATCGGCATTTACCAAGGACAGATATTTGATCCTGGCATCCACCGCTCCATTCAGTTTGGCTATATTTGTGGACAACAGATCAAATAGCGGTAACTCAGTGGCGATGAAATCGCGCATGGCAACATCACGACGATCGGCATTTAATGAAGGTCTTATGCTGTTATTGAAAAAAGTAATGTAGTTTGAAACGTTCTGGCGCAGTGCCTTTACTTCGGCTTGATAATTTTCATCCGCAGCAACCGAGCCTATATTCTTCTCGTTAAAAGCCGCAGCCTGTTCTTCAAGCTCATTTAGATGCTTGTCTACTTTGTCAAAAAAATCCCTCTTGGCGTTGTTGCCGCCGTTTAAATATGCAAGAGTTTCGCCTGCAGATCCTGAGATAAGATCCTGTAATTTACGCAGATCCGCCGCAGTATCGTTGGAGATTGAAACTATCTCGTTTGAAGTTTCAATACCGTTTACGGTCTGTCTTACCGAAACCAAAGCCACTACCGCAGTAAGCAGCACCACAAAAGAGAAACCGCCCAAAAGTTTTACTCGTGTGCTGAGATGTTCCAAAAGACTCATGCTATGCCTCTTAAATATCAGTACATTTTTAAAAATATGCAGGACCTACGCACGAAATTTTAAATAGAACTGGTGCTATACGCGTCGGTGGTTCTTTGAAAAGTTGACGTAAATTATTCAGCAAGAATAATTGAAACAGAATGCTTTCTGAGCTGCAGTATTAGTAGGATCAACGTAAAGGTATGTGTCCGTCAAAGCCACAGGCAGTTGCAGAAAGATGTTAAGGCATTTTCTTCTGTAAGCATGTACTTGGCAAGTCCTTTGAGAGCCAAGGAAGGATCAAAGTTTATTGCATACCTGGTCATCCTGATGGAGGAGCCTTTCTTTAGCATAGGCTGAACAAGTCTTAGGATGTTTAACGAAATTCTGTTGAGAAGTTCGATATTTTTAATGAGATTTCTGTTTTTCATCTGCATATGATCCTGACCGAAATCCATATCAAGCACATAGTGAAGCGAGTTTTCAATTTTCCAATGTTCTCTGACACACCTGTAGCCGAACTCGGCTATGTCAGGAGTATCAAAGCACAGCGAAGAAAGGAAAAATCTTACTTCAGGAGCTCTGCTGTTACCGTATTTGACATTGATACTTTCTGTTACGGTCATGAACAGAGTATTACAGTCCTTAGCCCAATCTTTTAAGATGCGATTCTTGATGACTGTAGCAGGCAGGGCAAATACTGCTCTGCTTTCTATTCTGCCGTGCCCCTTTTCAACCTCTGATTTAAATTCCTTTTTGAATTCTTCATACTCAGGGTTACCAAAGCCTTCTCTGACAGCTTTTGCAAGACTCTTATGATTATCCTTTAAGGCCATGCAGTAATCGCCGTTCTTTTCAATGATTTTCTCGGCAACACTTCTTTGGGTATTGAGGGCATCACATGTAACAGTGGCATTACTTAAATCAAAAAGATCCAAGAGTCTTACGCAGGCTTTGTTCTCGTTTTCTTTATCCTGAACAGGATCAAGCCCCATGGATATGCCGTTGGTCGTATCTTGAAGTGTGACAAAGTAAAGCCTGTCATACAGTCTTCTGTCCTCTGGTGATTTTCCCAATGCCGGCTCTCGCTTATCATACTCAATGGCTTTGGGTGTCTGACCGTCCAGTGAAAGAACTCGCCTGATATCAATCAATTGCGGACTGGTTTCAACCAGTCTTCTGCTGAACTCTGTCAAAAATTCATGAAACTCTGAGAAAACTATATTCCTCATGATCCTGTTTACGGTATCGTGGGAGATATCTGCTTCAGGAAAGTCTTCAATCAGCTCCTTTAGTTTTGCTTTGTTGTATTTCCAGTAGCTTTCAACCATTACACATGAATTACAACCGGCGCACCAAGCTATGATTATGGCAAAGATAGTCGGCAACAAAGGATATTTAACCTTTCCTTCCATCCTTTGATCAGTGATGCATACCTTTGACATCATCTGACTTATTGTTTCCTTAGCTTCCATCCGTAGACCTGTTATCAAATTGAGCCGACAGCAACAGTCTACTGAATTAAAAACGCGATTAATAGCTCTTATTCTTTTATCCTTATATCAACAAACTATCTGATTAATCGAGTTTTTAAAGCCTTAATGTTGGCAATTGTCTAAGGCAATTTACATTAATCTTTCAAAGAACCACTGATGCGTCCCAGCACCAGTTCTATCTAAAATTTC
>JALEXT010000020.1 GCA_022779845.1 Succinatimonas sp. | reverse complement strand
TACCTCAACCCAGGAGCCGTCTTCAGGCAGTTTTCCTTGGTAGTCAAGATACATGCCGGCATAAGCATCGTTATAGCAACACCCTGGCCCCTGACGGTAAACGAAGGCAAATAATTTTTCGCACTCAGGATCTGGAAGAGGTCCTCTGTCCAGTCTTCCCTGAAATCTTACCGTCGTATCAGCATAGACTTCCTCAAGGTTGGTGTAGATGTCATTCATGGTGGTGATAAAAAGTTTGTCGCCTATTACCAGTTCTTTTGATAAAGCGAGGGAATTTGAAAACAGCAGGATAAAAAACAACAGGATGACTTTTCTCATATGCATCTCCTTTTAAGAGAAGCTATCAAACAATGAATGATGAATAAGGCGAGGTTGACCAGAACAATGGATGCTCCGGTAGGAGTACTAAAAGAGTACGAGATGGTAAGTCCCGAGATAAAACAGAAGATACTTAATCCTATGCTGTAAATTACCGTGATCATATAGCGTTTGCATACGCGCATGGCAGTAAGTGCCGGCATCACGATCAGATTTGAAATGAGTAAAGCTCCCATCATTTTCATGCCCACGGCTATGATCACCGCACACATCATCGCTAAAATGAAATTGCAACGGCCTACTTTGATCCCTGCGGCGCGGGCAAATTCACTGTCAAAAGTTACGGCGAAGAAATTGTTATACATCAATATGTAAATAAGCACGACTGCCGAGCATAACCCCATGGTTATGTACATGTCGTTTACTTTCATTCCCAAAATCGACCCAAATAGGTAATTGCAGACGTCGGTATTCATGCCCGTGGTAACCGACAAGACCATTACTCCTACGGATAAAGATACGGATGACAACATCGCAATGGAGGCATCTGAGGGCAGTTTTATTTTTTGGGAAAAAGAAAGGATCAAGGTGGCACAGAGCAATACCGCAGGCAACGAGATTAAAAGCGGAGACTGATGAAGTGCTACGGCCACGGCCAAAGCGCCGAAACCAGAATGGGACAAGCCGTCTCCTATCATCGAAAAATGTCGCAATACCAGATTAACTCCTATGCAACTTGCCGCGGCGCTGATGAATAGTCCCGTGATGAATGCCCGGCTCATAAAAGGATAGGAAAGCATCTCACTTATATAGGCAATCATATTTGATGCTCCATCATTTGAGTACACAGTACGGATTTTTCAAAATCATGACCGGATCCTAAAAATTTTACCGAGTGTTCAAGGTATAAAACGTTGTCGGTGTAAGTAAAAATACGCGGCAGATCATGGCTTACCATGAGCACGGCCGTGTTGAACTGACGTCTTATCGCGCATAAGCTTTCGTAAAAAGCCGTAACGCTTTCGGGATCAAGACCGGTGGTAGGCTCGTCGAGTAACAGCAGTTCAGAACTTACGGCCAATGCTCTGGCAAGCATCACTCTTCTTTTTTGACCGCCTGATAGAGAGGAAAAAGAATTATGGATAAAACCATGCAGATTTAAGATGTCGATCAGCTTGGCGATGTCATATTTTTGTTCTTTGGCGTCTTGTTTTTTTGAAAGGAGCACGCCGTTTTCGATGATTTCCTAAGCAGTTGCCGGAAAGAATCTGTCGTCCGGAAGATCCTGAGATGCATAGCCTATGCTGCGTCCTTGCGTATTAATGATGATTTTTCCTGAATTTTTTTTGACCGAACCGATGATCACTTTGACCAGCGTACTTTTGCCGGCGCCGTTAGGACCTATAAGAGCCATCATTTGTCCGCGAAATAACGGAAAACTTACGGCATTTAAGATCCTGCGTCCTGCAATATTGACGGTTATGTCTTCTGCATTGAGTAAAAGAGACATCCGCAAATCGGCGGCATCTGCCGCCGCCTCCTGTGATTAAAGGTTTACTTAGTTACTTGAGCGCTGCTTTTAACACCTGCAGATCCTGTGAAAAGAGATCAGCAAGTGACACTTTTGCCGCAAGTTGCTCCGTTGAGATATTGTGCCCTGAATTCATGATCATGATTTTGGCACCGGTGGATTCAGAAACAGCGTCAGCAGGAGCAGTGGAGGTAAGTTCAATTTTTAAGATGACTTTTTTCTTAAGCTGATTAACCTTATTTACAAGGAAACGTAAGGTTGCGGGGCTTACTTCGCTTTCATCGGAACATCCTTTGAAAGCAGCAAAGTAGTCAAGTCCGTACTCATTGCAAAAATACCTGAAAGGGAAACGATCTGCAAAAATCAAGACTTTGCTAGGAGAGTTTTTTACGATCTCACGAATATGCTTGTCAAGCTTTTTG
>JALEXT010000198.1 GCA_022779845.1 Succinatimonas sp. | reverse complement strand
AGGACAATCATCAATTCCCAGGATTTCACCTTCATCTTCAGTAAGCAAAATGTGACCCGGGTAGCTGATTGGCAGGACAGACAACAGTTCTATCAATCCTTTTTCACCAATATCAGCTTCGGAAAAATCTCTTGAACGACGGATGATCACGTCAGAGTAATTGGAACAGTGCATATGCCCGTGTTCACATTCGACAAAAACAGAGCCTAACTGTTCTGCCATACCGTAATAGTTATACACCTTGACATTACCCAAGCGTCCCTGAACACGACGATTGAATTCCAAAGCATCAACAGCCTGATCTTTTAGCTTTTTCCATCCGCCGATATGGAACAAAATAGCGTTTTTGACATTAAAAGAAATATCTTTTTTCTCAAGCGCACGGACAACGAATTGCCAAATCATATAAGTGTAACCAAACATTAAAATAGGCTCGTTCTCATGTGCTTTAAAAAAAGCGGCAACTTTGTCGATGTCGATATTCATATCGGCATCCAAAGCATAAGTGTTGTTGCGTCCGAAAATAGAGAAACCGATGATGCCTGCGCCGCGTGCTGAATACATGGATCGGTCTTTTTTAATCATTTCCGTATCAAGCAACAACAATGGCAGACGCTGTTTTCCTATAAAAGAAGAAATAATTTCGTTCAGTGTTTTGGTTTGCGCACGTACATTGTCAGCATTCAAAAAAATTTTTGATACAGCCTGTCCGGATGTTCCCGAAGAAGTCAGGGTTTTGGTTATTTCATTTTTAGGCACAGAGCGCAATTCAAACTGCTTAAAGAGTCGAACCGGCAAAAAAGGCAAATCGGCACAATCGTGATTTAAAGCTACATTAAAATTCAGCGCATCCAATATTCTTGCGTATTCAGGACAAGACGCATAATGACGGCGTATCAAATCATTTAAAATATCTTTCAGCGCATTATCTTTTTCTTCTTTTACTAAAGAAAACGGCGCAATTTTAAACAAATCCTCAAGCGTCATTTCTTACCTCTTTGATAAAAACATCCTGCGGTTCAGAAAACATTGCGCCGAAAGTAGCATAGACATTCATTACGGATGTATTTTGCGTGCTGACTCGTCCCTCCAATTTTTTATAACCGCGTTCTTTAGCTACTTTGCATGCATTCGCATATAAAGCCATGGCTGCCCCTGTTATACGATATTTTTCTTCTACAGCTGCCAGATGTACAAACAACGTGTCCTGCGCTGTTTTTCTTAATGCCAAAAAGCCAATCTGCTGTTCCTTAAACAAAGCAACGAAGACTTTGTCTAATTCTTGAACCCATTGCTTCAATACAACTGAAGCAGTTGCTGAGTTCAAATCAGGCTTAACATGAAAACGCCTATCGTAAACAAATGCTGTTTTTGCAATGTGCAAAATATCACTTTTAAAATCAGTTGTTTCTACAATCGGAAGGCGAATAAATCTGTTCAGATCCACAGTAATTTTCGACAAACTGATCGTCGTCTTCACCGTGCGGTCGGCAAAGAAAAAACCGTCTCTTTGCATGCGAATTTCGTTTGTAGGATCTGACGGCACAACAAGGTAGTCACTTTCTTGCATTATCATTTGCTCAATTCGGAATAGAGAGTTTTTCCGGCATCGTTTTTGGGAATTGTTTCAATATATTCAACGTGAAAAGCTGCGAAATTCAAATGAGTTTTATCTGCAACAAAAGTCTGCACTTCCTTAAGCTTAGTTTCGTCGGTAATAAAGATCTTCATCGCATCGTCGGTGCCGGTACAGGCACATTCAAAATCAGGATAATAGGTTTTGATCAACCTTTCCGTTTCGTCCAAATTTACGCGATTGCCGAAGATTTTTAAAAAACGCTTTTTACGTCCGACGATATAAAAATATCCGTCTGCATCGTACTTGGCCATATCCCCGGTGTGCAACACCCCGCCCCGATCATCGCCTTTTCCAAGATCTTCTCCGCAAAAAGCATATCCAAGCGTTACATTATCGCCGGTATAAACAAGTTCTCCGACTGTTTCAGGGGACTCAACTTTGTCACCGTTTGCATCGATCAGTTCAATCTTGCCTCCAGGTATAGGAAGACCAATCGCACCGACTTTTTCCAAAGCTTTATCAGACGGCAGGTACGCCATACGTGCAGTTGCTTCCGTCTGGCCGTACATAACCACGAAATGCTTACCTTCTTTTGCAGCGTATTCGGCGAATTTTTTGTGTAAAACCGGTAATATTTTTCCGCCGGCCTGCGTCATCGTTCGCAAACTTGGCATTTTACGGCGAAAGAACATCAACTTATCCAGCATTTCATAAGTAAACGGAACTCCGCCGAAAGACGTAGCTTTTTCACGCGTAAAGAAAGTCCAAAACTCCCTCTGCATCAGCGTCTTACCTGTCAACAGAAGAGTTGCTCCCACCGACAGATGCGTGTTAATGATAGAAAGTCCGTAACTGTAGTTCATCGGTAACGTCGTGATCGCCCGCTCTGTTTCATCAATTTTCAGATAATCAACTATCGAACGGGTGTTTGCCTTGATATTTTTATAACTCTGACGGACAAATTTTGGAGATCCTGTCGAACCGGATGTAGTCAACAGCAAAGCCAATTCACCATATAAAGGATAAACATGCTCATCTTTCCGTTTCAAAAGCGAGTATCCATTAGACGAGTAAACAATTTCACCATCAAATTCTGTCGTCTTATCACTAGGCAACCAGAGATAATCCGGTTTGTAAAGGTCTAAAAAATTGTCTAAAAGTTCGCGATCGATATCCTCATCAAGCATCAGCGGCACAATGCCGTGATTCATGAACGAGACATACCCAATCAAAGAACCGATCGTATTTGAGCAAAAATTAAAAACCAAACATCTACCGGGAACGAAGGCCGCAAGAGCCTCCGTCTCATCGTTCAGTTGTCCATAAGAAAACTTTTTCCCGTCTTCAGTTACAACTGCGATATTGTCTTTAAATTCAGGCAAATTCCACATTGTATTTAGCAAGGATCTCTTTTCCTTTTTCATAACTGTTCAAATCAACGATGTCATCAGGTTCCAGCATGATGTCAAATGCATCTTCTAGTTGCGCTATCAAACCCATGTGACCTACAGAATCCCATGCCTCTATTGATTGAAATTTCAAGCCCTTTGCAATATCCGCATCAATATCAAATGCCTGACAAAAAGCATTTGTGTATTTTTCTTCATTCGTCATTTATATATTTCCTCGTAAGTAGTTTGAATTTTTAAAGCTATTTTCTCGGCAGACAATCCTGTTTGTTCCAAAAGGAACTGATAGCTCGCTGCGTGCGGATAATTTCCGGAAACCCCAATAATCAAATGAGGCGGTTTATCACTCTTCAATGCAAGAATTTCAGCGACTGCTCCTCCGAGTCCGCCGTAAACACTGTGTTCTTCAACGGTTACAATTAGTTTGGTCGAGCAAGCTTTTTGAATTGTTTCAAGATCAACAGGCTTGATTGTATGCATATCGACGACACGGACTGACAAGCCTTTTTCTTCCAATTGTTCGGCCGCTTTTAACGCGTTGTAAACCATACTGCCGGTTGCAAGGACAGCAATATCTTTTCCTTCGCGCAAGGTAATTGCTTTTCCGATTTCAAAATTAAAATCTTCTTTGTAAACTATCGGACTATTCATCGTTCCGGACAGACGCAAGTACACCGGTGCCTCTGTTTCTGCAGCGGTCCAAGTTGCCTTGACAACAGAAAGGCAATCAGCCGGCGACAAAATAACAATGTTCGGCACAGAACGCATAACTGCAATATCTTCCAAACTCATATGTGTCGCCCCCAAAATACCGGCTGACAATCCAGCTGTCATACCCACAAGTTTCACCCCCAGTTGCATATACCCCATATTGACTTTGACTTGGTCTGCACAACGCATGGCTGCGAAAGTTGCATATGTTGTTGCAAAAGGAATAAAACCTTCTTTAGCTAATCCGGCAGCAATACCGACCATGTTCTGTTCGGCAATACCTGTGTTATACAGTCTGTCAGGATATTTTTTTTTAAATCGCTCAAGTCCTGAAAAAGTACATAAATCTGACGTTAAAACAACTGCTTTGTCATTAATTAACGGTAAATCTAAAGTAGCCTGACCGAAAGCTCCGCACGCTCCCAATCTAGACCATAATCTAATATTGGCCGGAGAAATTATTTGCATCAAACTGACTCCAATTCTTGCACAGCCTTATCGTATAGTGTTTTTGTCAAAACACCGTTATGCCATGCCACGTTATTCTCCATAAAGGAAACACCTTTTCCTT
>JALEXT010000194.1 GCA_022779845.1 Succinatimonas sp. | reverse complement strand
CCTTACCAAATCCTGATGACACCTGAACAGAGAATAATATGAGCAAAGTCATTCTAAAAGCCCAGCACATAGTTAAAAACTATCGCGAAGGCAAAATCCAAACTCCGGTATTACAAGATGCCAACCTCGAAATCAGCGCCGGAGTGATGAACGCAATCATAGGTCGTTCTGGTTCGGGTAAAAGTACCCTTTTACATATATTGGGCACTCTTGATACCCCGGACAGCGGACAACTTTTTTTTGAAGAGCAGGATCTCTTGAAATTAAATGACAAAGCCAAATCTGCATTCAGAGCGAAAAACCTCGGGTTTGTCTATCAATTTCATCATCTTTTACAAGACTTTACCGCCGTTGAAAACGTAATGATGCCGCTTTTAATCGCAGGTTACAGTAAAAAAGATGCCCAACAAAGAGCTCTTGAATACCTGTCAAAAGTAGGTCTTTCCCATCAGTTAAATGCTCTTCCTGCAGAAATGTCAGGAGGAGAACGCCAACGCGCTGCCATTGCAAGAGCCCTCTGTGCTCATCCCAAACTGATTTTAGCCGACGAGCCTACCGGTAATTTGGATGCTCAAAATGCCTCATCAGTATTCGCGCTTTTTAAAGAACTGTCCCGCAAGGACGGTGCTGCCGTGATCATGGTAACTCACGATCAGAGTCTTGCTGAACAATGCGACGAAATCTTCACGATCAAAGAAGGACGTGTAATTCATGCCTGATCTGCTGACCTTACGCATGGCTTGGCGTTTTACCCGATCACGCCGCGGCGGAACCTTATCTCATTTCATGTCGATGGCATCTGCAGCCGGGATCGCCATAGGAGTAGCAGCCTTAATCATAGGGCTTTCTGCCATGAACGGTTTTGAACGAGAATTGGAAGATCGCGTACTCTCCATAATTCCGTCCGGAACGTTGTACTCCTATAACCAAAGCTTTAAAAATCCAAAAAGCGATCTTGAAATTTTACGCAGCGTCCCCGGTATTGACGACGTATCTTCAGGAGTAATGCTGGATACGGTACTAAAAGCCGGCACTTCCTTTACCCCGATAAGACTGATCGGTGTCAGCCCCAAAAGCAAGCTTGCACACTCACTCTCCAAGTTCATCGACGTACCGGAAACATTTTTTGAAGCTTCTGAACCAAAACTCATAGCAGGTTCGGCCGTAGCTCAAAAATTAAAGTTAAAACCAGGGTCAAGAGTAAGCCTGTTGCTAAACGATGATTTTTCATCTGCAGGAGCAAGTCTTGAAATTGCAGGTTTTTTCCATGCCGGCGGTCAGCTTGACAGTATTTTGTGTTTTATGGGGATCGATGAAGCTACAAAAGCCGCAGGTCTTATGTCTCCTAATGTTTTCATGTTCAAAACCGGCAATCTGCTGCAAGCACCGGTAATCACACATGAGGCTGCAAAAATGCTGCCTGAAAGAGTACGCGCCGAAAGTTGGGTCGATACTCAGGGAAAACTTTATGCAGATATTCAAATGATCCGCGGGATCATGTATTTAGCCATGATTTTAGTAATGGCCGTAGCTTGTTTCAACATAGTATCAAATCTCATTGTGGCAGTAGCTGAGAAAAAACATGAGATCGCTGTGTTAAAAACGTTAGGAGCATCAAGATCAAGGATCGTGAGTATTTTTGTGTGCT
Source organism: Succinatimonas sp. (assembly GCA_022779845.1). Classification (GTDB taxonomy): domain Bacteria; phylum Pseudomonadota; class Gammaproteobacteria; order Enterobacterales; family Succinivibrionaceae; genus Succinivibrio. Next base: position 915 of record JALEXT010000194.1, on the reverse strand, counting down.
CAGGTGTAATGTTCGGCTTACGCGGAAGTATCATCGGAACCGTATTCGGCAGTGTCATCGCACTTTTGCTTACACCTTTGATGCAAAGCGTAGAAAACATCTTCGGGTTTAAATTTTTAAACCCGGATGTTTATTTTGTCGATTTCATTCCGTCAAGTCTTAATCCTTATGACATTATCTTAGTCTTAATAACAGCCTTGACCATGAGTGCTTTGGCATCGTTTTACCCGGCATGGAAAGCATCCAAAGTAGATCCGGCCCGCGAACTGAATATTTGAGGATAATTTTATGAAAAAAGCTCTGCTCATCTATGCAAACGGCAGTGAAGACATCGAGATCACCGCCACAGCTGATGTACTTGCACGCGGCGGTATTGCGGTAGTACACGCCGCCTTAGGAGATAACTGTGAAGTAAAACTTGCACACGGTACCCGGGTACACTGCGATCTGTGTCTTAAGGACGCTGATGATCGCTACGACGTAATCGTGATCCCCGGCGGCTTACAGGGAGCTTTGGATTGTTCTAAAGACGAAACTCTGTTAAAGCTTTTGCACGCTCAGAAAGAAAGCGGACGCCTTATTGCCGCAATCTGTGCTGCGCCAGGTTTTGTATTGGCACGTAACGGAATATTAGAGAACGAACGCGCTACCGGATATCCAGGATGCGATGACGAAATCAAAAACTGTACCGGTAAAGGTGTGGAAATCTCTGAAAACGGTCAATTCATAACCGGTAAGGGGCCTGCTTTTTCCATGCAATTTGCTCTTGCCGTGTTAAAACAACTTGAAGGACCGGTGATCACGGAAAAAGTGGCTGAAGGCATGCTTTTTTGATACTGTACGCCGCAGACAATCGGTAGTGTTTATTTAGCAACTATACGGGCTTTCCCTATTAGGTGAGAGCCTTTTTTAATG
>JALEXT010000180.1 GCA_022779845.1 Succinatimonas sp. | reverse complement strand
CCCTCCTATTTCGCGGCGTCCTGTGGCGGAGCTCCCATCTCTATCATCAGACAATACATTGAAAACCAGAATACCCCCGATTAGGCGCCTTATATCCCCGGGCTGAAGCCCGGGGTTTTACGGCGCTTTTTTGATAAATGCTAAAAAACGGGATCACCTGATCTCGTTTTTTTTTATTGTATTTTCAATAACATTGCATCGAATTATTTTCTAATGTACTTATAAGTTGTGATGCTTAGAAACTCATCAATGGTACAATCTTAAAAAGAACTCAAGTATCAAACCATCTTTGCCGTTATCAGAACAAGATTAAAAGGCTAAATAAGAAACTCGATGGGGAGGATTTATTTATGGCATCAAGCATTACCTCACTGGGCGTAGCCTCTGGCAATGATTTCAGTAGCATAGTGGAACAGCTGGTAACTCTTAAAAAACAATCTGTTACCAGAAATACCACCAAACGCTACAATGCAAACACCATAGAACTTTCCGGTGTCGCATCCTTAAAAAGTGCCCTGTCAACTTTTCAAAGCACGGTAACTGCTTTTACTGACAACAGTGACAGTGTTTTCAACTCAAAGAAAGTTACCACCACTCAAAGTACAGACGCGAATATTTTTACAGTTGAAACCAAAGATGATGCCAGCAACGCCGATTTTCAGCTAGGTGTTGTGCAACTTGCAAAGTCTCAAAAACTTAATCAGAAGTTTTCAACTGACGACGGCTTTAAAAACTCTTTTGAAGCCGGCAGTTTAACCTTTGATTTGGGAAAGGATGAAAACGGAAAAGACCGTTCTTTCAGTATCGAAGTACAGGACGGCGATACCTTAGAATCAATCAGAAAACGCATTAACCAAAACGATTTCGGAGTTACTGCCTCATTAGTAAAAACATCTTCTGGGTATTCTTTAAGTCTTGATACCGGGATCACCGGAGATGATGCATCTCCTATCAGTATTACCGCTTCAGGAAAAGGCGGAGACGGAAAAGATTCACTGTCAATGTTTGAAGCATCTGGTAATGCAGGTAGCGACGGAAAAATTGGCTCCTGGTCCCAACTGCAAAAGGCACAGGATGCCATTATTACCGTAGACGGTGAACAGGTTCATTCGTCCTCAAATACCTTTGATGACGGACAGGTTGCCGGCCTTAAGATCACCGTAAACCAACTTTCTGAAGCTGCTACTGACAACGATTCTGATGTGGTAACCACTGCGGATAATAAGCAGGTTAAAACTTACAATGTCAAGGTAGCTACCGACGCCGATTCCACTGCTGATAAGATCATGAGTTTCGTAAACGGCTATAACAGTCTGATGACCTCTCTTGATAACCTAAGTAAAAGTAATACCTATACCGACGGTGAAAGCAACGAAGACGGCGGTGATTTGGCAGGAGACTCTTCCGTCACTGGTCTTAAGCGCCAGCTTCAGTCGATGATCAGCGGTTTTTCCGACAGTCAGGACGGGTTGACCATCTTTGACATGGGGATCAAATTTAATAAAGACGGCACGTTATCTTTTACGAGATCTGAATTTAACGAAGCTTTGGAAAACAACCCTAATGCCGTTTCTACCCTGTTAAATGACAAAGATAAGGGACTGTTTTCAAAACTTGACTCATACCTCGACGACTATACCGAAACCTCGGGAATTCTGGATCAGCGTACCGACAACCTGACAAAAGAAAAGAAACGTATCGAAGAACAACAGACAAGAGACAGTGAAACTATAGAAAAATATCAGACTCAACTGACAAAACAATACTCAAATCTTGACACTATGATGTCAAATTATTCGTCTTCATTAAGCTCATTAAGCTCAGTACTTTCAAGTTTAGGCAGCAGTTCATCCAAATAAAAGTTAACTACAGTTGACTCATATTTATCCGATCTTATGATCGGATATTTTTTTTACAAATTGCCTAGACAGAAAAAATCCCGGTCAAAGCCGGGATCATGTCAAATTATCTCATGCAAGATTAAAGGGAATCGTAAGATCCGAGCTCCTTGAATGCTTCGATGGCGCGCTCCTTCATGGAGATTTCGCCGGCACGTAACCAAGCACGAGGATCATAGAACTTCTTGTTAGGAGCATCAGCACCGGTAGGATTGCCCAATTGCCCCTGCAGGTAATCGTGATTCTTGACGTAATACTGTCTGATGCCGTTCCAGGTGGCCCACTGAGTATCAGTATCGATATTCATCTTAATAACACCGTAGGATACTGCTTCCTTAATTTCAGAAGGAGCTGAACCTGAACCGCCGTGGAATACCAGATTAACCGGCTTATCAGTAGGAGTATGGAAATGCTCTTTAATATACTTCTGAGAATCGCGAAGGATAGTCGGAGTCAACTTAACATTACCGGGCTTGTAAACGCCGTGAACGTTACCAAAAGAAGCGGCAATGGTAAAGTTAGGAGAGATCTGCATGAGTCTCTCATAAGCATAAGCCACGTCTTTAGGCTGAGTATAAAGAGCAGATTCATCCTTACCGCTGTTATCAACACCGTCTTCTTCGCCGCCGGTGCAACCGAGCTCAAGTTCCAGAGTCATACCCATCTTAGCCATACGCTCAAGGTACTTAGAGCAAAGATCAATATTATCTTTCAAAGACTCTTCTGAAAGATCGATCATGTGTGAAGAAAACAGAGGCTCGCCGTGCTCCTTGAAATAAGCCTCATCGGCATCAAGCAGACCGTCTACCCAAGGAAGCAACTTCTTGGCACAGTGATCAGTATGCAAAACCACTGGGACACCGTAATATTTAGCAACATTACGAGCATGCAAGGCACCTGAAACAGCGCCCAGCACGGCCACGCCCTGATTATCAAGCTTCAGGCTCTTGCCGCCGATGAAACCTGCTCCGCCGTTTGAAAACTGCACGATCACGGCACTCTTGGCCTCATGAGCAGCTTCCAAAACTGCGTTGATAGAGTTGGTTCCTACACAGTTAAAAGCAGGAAAAGCGTAGCCGTTTTCTTTTGCTACGGCAAAAAGTTTCTGAAGGTTTTCACCGGTAACGATACCAGGCTGGACCACATCAAGGATCTTTGACATTTTTTAATACTCTATACTGATTTGGTATGGTGATCTAAATCAAAATTTAAGTGCCTGCCCTGCGGCAGACACTTTCATAATTACTTGGCTTCAGCAGCGCGTTTTTCAAGGATCTCAACTGCGGGCAGTTTCTTTCCTTCCACGAACTCGAGGAAAGCACCGCCGCCGGTAGAAATATAGGAGATCTTGGAGGTTACACCGAACTTCTGAATTGAAGAAATAGTGTCACCGCCGCCGGCTACAGAGAAAGCGTCTGAATTGGCAATAGCCTCAGCCAAAGCCTTGGTACCGCCGGCAAAGTTGTCAAACTCAAACACGCCGACAGGACCGTTCCACAAAATGGTCTTAGCGTTTTTAATAACCTTCTCGATATTAGCCATGCTCTTAGGGCCAAGATCGAAGATCATATCGTCGTCTTCAACATCCTTAAGATCTTTGGTTACAGCAGGAGTAGTCTCGGAAAATTCCTTGCCAACAACCACGTCAACGAACTCAGGAATTTGAGTCTTGGCAGAAAGTTCTTTGGCAGTGGGAATGAGATCTTCTTCGCACAAAGATTTGCCAACTTTATGACCGGCTGCAGCCATAAAGGTATTGGCAATGCCGCCGCCGACGATCAGCTGATCGGCAACCTTAAGCAGACTGTTTAACACAGGCAGCTTAGTTGAAACTTTGGAACCGCCGACAATGGCAACCATAGGACGAGCAGGATTGTCCATGGCTTTACCCAATGCTTCAAGCTCTGCTGCAAGTAAAGGACCGGCGCAGGCTACCGGTGCATACTCAGCAACACCGTAAGTGGTGCCTTGAGCACGGTGAGCGGTACCGAAAGCATCCATAACGAAGACGTCGCACAAAGCTGCATATTTCTTAGCAAGTTCAGGAGCATTCTTCTTTTCGCCCTTGTTGAAGCGGCAGTTTTCAAGTACCAGCAACTCGCCTTCTTTAGGTTCGACACCGGCCAAATACTCTTCGTTAGGAACGAGACGTACCTTTACCTGCGGAAGTTTATCCTGAATATAATCAGCAACCGGCTTTAATGAAAACTCTTCACTGAAAACGCCTTCCTCAGGACGGCCCAGATGTGAGGTGACCATGACCTTTGCGCCCTTTTCAAGAGCGAGCTTAATGGTAGGGAGAGTGGCGGTGATGCGCTTGTCGGAAGCAACTTTACCGTCCTTTATAGGCACGTTCAGATCAGAACGGATCAGAACACGCTTGCCCTTCAGGTCGAGATCGGCCATTTTCAGAATTGCCATAGTTCGTATTTCCTCAAATTGAATCAAACTTGTTCAGAATTGGGCACTTGCCCTTCTGACGCAGTAATTTTATCGCACATCGTGACGTGATGCCACGTTATTGATACTTTTTGCACATTTTTATGCGTTTAAATGTAAAGCCCTGCGATGTTTTGAGCATCACAGGGCTTTTTTTCAAGGTTTAATGAAAATTATTTCAAAACGCTTTTTGCAGTTTTAATTACATTGTCAACGGTAAATCCGAAGTGTTCAAAGAGCTTGGCTGCAGGACCTGAAGCACCGAAAGTATCCATACACACGGTGGCACCGTTTAAACCTATATACTTATACCAAATGGTGGAACGACCTGCTTCAACGGCAACTCTTGCAGTTACCGCAGGAGGCAGAACGCTGTCACGATACTCCTTGCTCTGACGATCAAATACTGGGGCACAAGGCATCGAAACTACGCGAACCTTTTTTCCTTCCTTCTCAAGTTCCTCTGCAGCATGCACGCACAAAGCCACTTCAGATCCAGAAGATACAAAAATAAGATCAGGAGTTCCGTCACAATCACGCAGTACATATCCGCCCTTTTGGATATTGTCCACCTGCTCGTCGTTACGCGGCATCTGTTCCAAAGCCTGACGAGTAAGGATCATGGCAGAAGGGCCGTCCTGACGTTCAATGGCGTGTACCCATGCAGCTGCAGTCTCAATCAGATCACAAGGACGCCATGCATCAAAGTTAGGAATAAGATGCAATGAAGCGGTTTGTTCTACCGGTTCATGGGTAGGGCCGTCTTCACCTACGCCTATGGAATCATGAGTAAATACATAAAGCGAAGGGATCTTCATCAATGCAGACATACGCAAAGCATTACGTGCGTAATCGGAGAAGATCAGGAAGGTACCGCCGTAAGGACGGAATCCGCCGTGAAGCAACATGCCGTTCATGGCTGCACACATGCCGAACTCACGAACACCCCAGTGGAAATAGTTACCGGAGAAATTGTGCGGACCGTTATCCTTTGAACTCTTGTTCACGGTAAGATTTGAAGGGGCCAAATCTGCAGAGCCGCCTGCAAGTTCAGGCAATTGTTCGCCTAAGAAGTTTAAGCAAATTTGACCGGCTTTACGGGTTGCCACCTTAGGATCAGGCTGTTTTTGCAACTCATGAACCCATTCGTAAGCTTTTTTCTCAAAGCCTTCCGGAAGTTTTTCGGCCATACGGCGTTTAAATTCTGCAGCAAGATCAGGATACTCAGATGCATATTTATCAAACAAAGCATTCCATGCATTCTCTAAATCTGCACCGCATTTGGTTGCATCCCACTGCTCTTTGATCTCTTCAGGGATTTCGAACGGACCGTACTTCCATCCGAGTTTCTCTCGGGTAAGTTTAATCTCATCATCTCCGAGTGGAGCTCCGTGACATGAAGAAGTACCGCCCTTGTTGGGAGACCCGAAACCGATGGTGGTAGGGCAAATGATCAATGAAGGATGCTCAGTATCGGCCTGAGCTTCTCTGATGGCTTTTGCCACCTGCTCGCCGTCATTGCCGTTTTCAATTTTGATCACCTGCCAGTGATATCCCTCAAAACGCTTGGCAGTATCATCACCGAACCAATTTTCAACCTTGCCGTCAATGGAAATGCCGTTGGAGTCATATAAGCAGATAAGCTTGCCCAAACCAAAAGTACCGGCTAAAGAAGCTGCTTCATGAGAGATGCCTTCCATCAAACAACCATCCCCCATAAACACATAAGTGTAATGGTCAACGATATCAAATCCGGGGCGGTTGAATTCTGAAGCCAGCATACGTTCGGCAAGAGCAAAGCCTACGGCATTTCCAAAGCCCATTCCCAAAGGACCGGTGGTAGTTTCAACACCGGGAACCTCTCGATATTCAGGGTGTCCTGGGGTTTTAGAACCGAACTGACGGAATTGCTTGAGATCGTCTAAAGAAAGATCGTAACCAGTAAGGTACAACAAAGAATAAATAAGCATTGAAGCGTGGCCGTTAGACAAAATAAAGCGGTCACGGTTAGCCCATTTAGGATCTTTAGGATTGTGGCGAAGAATGCCGTGCCAAAGGGCTTCAGCCATATCAGCCATACCCATAGGGGCACCAGGATGTCCTGATTTTGCTTTCTGAATTGCATCCATGGACAACGCGCGCAAGGCGTTGGCCAATTCTCTACGCTCTGACATATTTTCTTGCTCCTTTAAAAAATAACCTTATATATCTTTATCTAAAAAACCGTACAGACTACAGGCAAAAATTCTCTTTCAGAAGAAATTTATTTACCGTTAAAAGACAATCTGCCGTTATCGATATGGATGTCGGTTCGATATCCCTGTGCGCTTTTTACAAAAATATTACGACCGATGGCATCGATTATGCCTTCTCCCTGAGCGTTTATATTTTCAAAAATAAAAGAAAACGCTCCGTTTACCGAAGACAAAGACAGATCGCTTGGTGAAAATGTAACCCCGCCCTGACCGTTAATTCCGTAAGACACCTGTCCTTCCGGGCTTGTATAGTCAACATCGAATTTCAAATGCTCAAGCGTCAGATATGCTTCGTCTTTAGTAAAATACTGCCAAAGTAGCATGGGGGATGCCAAAACTTCACCGACACCGGCTCCGCTTTGCTCCAAAGCCTTGGCAGAAAAGTTTCCCGTACTCAAAATTGCCTGTCCTTGCCCTTTGGTACTCTCTACGTCCAAAGCTACCTTCACTCCGAAACTGTCGGCATTTTTTCCAGCTATAGTGTTGACATCAGCCTTAAGCGCGTTGATTTCATCAACCCCTGTATTATGCAAATTCATATCTGACAGTTCGGCGTGTACGGTTCCAAATGCGTTGCTGTCCTCAGAAAAGAGATCTGAAACGTAAATATTACCAACGGTGCCGTAAGGAGTAACTGCATTTTTTACATCCAGGATCATGCTGATCTTACCGAAGGTAGAGCGATGCATGGAAAAAACGCCTTTTGCATCCTTACTGCCTTGTGCAAATTTGCTTTCCCCGGCTTTTAAAAAAGCCCCAGTATAACTTCCGGCTGTTTTTACCTTGATGGAATAATTCATAGGGAAGAGTCTGACATCTGCATAAGCTAAAGCAGACGCACCTTCACGCTCAAAGATCCCGCTTTTTAAAAAAAGATTGTTCAGGAAATGATAAAAATCAGCCTGTGCCTGCAGGCGCAGAAAACCGTGATCTATTTCAACAGGAATGCGGTATTTCTTGTCGCTGCCCTCAGGCAATAACACTATATTGCCTTTTTGCGAAAAGAAGCCTTTTTGAACCTGTTCATAAGAGGTTTTGATGCCGAAGTTCAAACTGCCGCCGGCACGTCTGCGCTCCAAATTCTCATTTAAAGCATTAAGTGCTGAGGTCATGGCTTCTTCTGCATAATGCCCAGAACACCATACTCCGGCTCCCCACAAAACAACTATCGAAGCCAAAGTTGCAACGGCAAATTTTGTTGTTTTATTCATTTCCTGACCAATCTGATGTGTGCTTTTTACTAAAAAGGCCGATCATTTTTCAGGATCAGCCTTTACGTAATCAAATACTCAAAGTTTCAAATCAACCGAAAACTTTCTTATAGTCGTTCTGGAACTTTTCAATACCCTGATCAGTCAGAGGGTGATGTACCATCTGCATGATGACCTTATAAGGAACGGTGGCTATATCGGCACCGGCCAAAGCACACTGCATCACGTGATAAGGGCTACGGATCGATGCGCAGATGATCTGGGAATCGATGCCGTTGACGGAGAACATGTCTGCGATGGTGCGGATAAGTTCCAAACCGTCTTCAGAAATATCATCAAGACGACCGATAAACGGAGAAACATAAGTTGCACCGGCACGTGCAGCCAAAAGAGCCTGAGAAGCAGAGAAAACCAAAGTCAAATTGGTTTTGATGCCTTCTTTGGCACACTGATGGCAAGCCTTAAGTCCGTCGGCAGTAAGAGGGATCTTAACCACCATGTTAGGATGAATTGCGGCGATCTCGCGGGCTTCCTTGATCATGCCCTCATAATCCAAAGTAGTAGGTTTCACCTCGCCTGAAATAGGACCGTCGACAATGGTAGCTATTTCCTGGATGGTTTCTTTGTAATCACGACCTTCTTTTGCTATCAAAGACGGATTGGTGGTAACGCCGCAGATCACACCCATGTCGTTGGCTTTGCGGATCTCATCCACATTTGCAGTATCAATAAAAAAACGCATATCAGCTTCCTTTTTAAAAAGACTGCGGCTTCAACACCGCTTCACTCTTGTATGGGTCCGATTGTACTACACTGCTTTTCTGCAAACGGTTACGTCGACGAATAAGCGTGACCAATCTCAAATTTTATTTTAACGGCAAATTAAATTGATAAAAGCGCAAATATGCGCACGCAATGCGTTTTAATCTTGCTTATTCATGCTTGCATCGGCGAAAAATACCGCAAAGATTGCTACTGCTCGTTAGATTTTTTCGCAAATTTTGCGTACACCGCTTGCGGCTCTTTTGCAACATGATCACTACTCTGCGTTTTGGTTGCTGCGCCTGATATAATAGCCAACGACATTCTCCTGCTGCGGTCCGTCCCTCACCGACGCAGCCGGGCTTTTTACAACGGAGATTAACCATGTCACGTCTTTTTACCTCAGAATCAGTATCTGAAGGCCATCCTGACAAAGTTGCCGATCAGATCTCAGACACTATTCTCGATTATTGCCTTGAACAGGACAAATACGCTCACGTAGCCTGCGAAACGCTGGTCAAAACAGGTCTTATTTTGGTTGCCGGTGAAATATCGACCACGGCAAATCTGGACCTCGAAGCACGCGTACGCAAAACCGTATGCGATATAGGTTACAACACCTCAGAAGTCGGCTTTGACGGTCATTACTGCGCATTTATCAATGCCATAGGCAAACAATCTCCTGATATCAATCAGGGGGTAAGCCGTCAGCGTCCTGAGGATCAGGGTGCAGGAGATCAAGGTCTGATGTTCGGCTACGCCTGCAATGAAACGCCAGTACTGATGCCCGCTCCCATTACTTTTGCTCATATGCTGATGCAGCGTCAGTCGGAATGCCGTCGTTCACATCTTCTGCCTTTTCTGCGTCCTGATGCCAAAAGTCAGGTCACCGTCGAATACAACGACGACGGAAGCATTGCCGGCATAGACACCATAGTGCTTTCAACTCAGCACGATCCTAATGTCACACAGGATCATGTGCACGAAGGTGTCATGGAAGAAATCATCAAAAAAGTGATACCTTCAAAGCTTCTTACCAAAAATACCAAATACTTCATCAATCCGACCGGACGTTTTGTCATCGGAGGTCCGGTAGGCGACTGCGGAGTTACCGGGCGTAAGATCATTGTGGATACCTACGGCGGTGCAGCAGCTCACGGCGGCGGATGTTTCTCCGGTAAAGATCCTTCAAAGGTGGACCGTTCGGCAGCTTATGCTGCACGCTATGTTGCCAAAAACGTTGTGGCAGCTGGTCTTGCCAAACGTTGCGAACTGCAGGTGTCATACGCGATAGGCGTGGCAAAGCCGGTCTCAATTTCCATCAATACCTTCGGTACCGGAATTGTTCCCGACGAAAAAATTGCACGTGCAGTGCCTGAAGTATTCGACCTGCGTCCTTACGGGCTTATCAAGATGCTTGATTTGTTACGTCCCATCTACCTGCCTACAGCAACTTACGGGCATTTTGGGCACGATTCCTATCCCTGGGAAAAAACCGACAGAGCACAGATGTTAAAAGACGCCATTTAAGTCTTTAAGGCAGAGGAGCAAAAGCTCCTCTGCTTGATAACAAAGCAAGCTAAAGCACCACTTCCTGATTTAACACTGAAATATCATCTTCTTCAAGATTGTCATTTTGAGCACGCTTGACTATCTCTTCTTTTGAATAAACATCTTCAGGGTAAACCACCACTACACTGCGATCACCGCTTTTCAGGAAATTATGCTCACCAAAATCTGTATAACGGGTAGCTCCTACGGAAATCATTAAAAGCTCAGGATAACCTGCAGCTTTAAGATAATCACCGATTTTCTCCGCCGGTCCTTCACATTGCTGATTATTCGCTCTGTCAAGACACCAGTTTATAAGTTTTTCATAGAAGTAACTGTAATCACGAACGGCAGAATCTTCACCATAGGCATGAGCAATACCGTCGCGAATTAAAAAACTGGCAATACGGTAACGATCCAGGATCCCTCCTTTTGCAAAGGAATCGATCTTAAGTTGATTGGTTGCAAATCCTTTGGATGATGCTCCCCAATTTTTCTTCTCACTGATCTTTTTGGCCCCCTGTTTTCTTATAGAACAGTCATTTGAAGCTCCGAACAAAAAAGGGATTAAATCAATGAGTTTTCCGTCCTGCCATTTGGCTTTGCACACAAGGGCACATTCAGGTTCAATTTGAAGTTTTTGCTCTCCTTTTGGAAAAATAATACGATACTCATCAAAAGGATATACGGTCAGATAAGCCGGTACTTTTCCTTCAAAATTGCCTGGAATATAGGTCGGAAACATAGCTTTCGGGGCATTGGCTTCTGCAGTTTTAACCTTGGTAAAATCAACGGCCTCACCTGCCTGTTCCAAATGGCCGGTAAAATTTCCGGCTACGCCGAAACATGCGACTGTACGCAGATCTACAAACATGGATGACTCCTAATTCTCAGTATTGTCCGCATCTTTAACAATGGGCATATCCTATCTATTTGGTCTAAAGTATACAAAGTTCCTTAATCTGATCATGGGAGATATTCGTGAAATTAAAAGTTTTTTGCAAAAAAATTCTGATGCTGACGATCCCCTGCCTGGTTTCATTTCAAACTTTCGCACTTGATGATTTCCAAGCGGCAAAACGCATTATGCCGTCAATAATGAAACAGCTTGAAAAACCTTCCACTCTTTATTGCGGATGTCCTCTGATCTTCAGCAAAAACCGTTACACTCCGGATCTCAAAGCCTGCGGTTATCAGGTTAGAAAAAACGCAAAACGAGCTGCCCGTATCGAAGCGGAGCACATTATGCCCGCATGGGAATTCGGACATCAACGCAAATGCTGGAAGGAAGGCGGACGCAAAAAATGCGAAGCAGATGATCAAAAATTCCGCATGATTGAAGGAGATCTGCATAACCTTTATCCTGCAGTAGGCGAAGTAAACGGTGATCGCAGTAACTTTCGTTACTCTGAATGGAATGCTCAGGGTATGTACGGACAATGTGAAATGGCAATAGACTTCAAAGATCGCCGGGCTCAGCCTCCCAAAAGAGCCCGCGGGCTTATATCAAGATCTTATCTTTACATGGCTCAGAAATGGGATATAAAACTTTCTCCGGCTCAAAGAAAACTGTATGAAAGCTGGAACAAAATCTATCCTCCCACCAAAGATGAATGTAAATGGAACACTCTTATAAAAAAAGCCCAGGGAGATGACAACACTTTTATCTCAAAAGCTTGTAACACATTAACATACTGAAAATTAGATAATTAAGGAAAAAAAATGCCTGCAGGTAAACTGTCACTTGGAACCAACACTACAACTTACTTTGATGAATATAATCCTTCCGTGCTTCGTCCCATAGAACGAAGTTTGGGACGAGCAGTACTTAAACTCAAAAGCTTCAACGGCTTTGATCTCTGGCACTGCTATGAAATAACCTTTCTTAACAACCAAGGCATTCCCAAAGTCTGTTGCGGCACCATCAAGGTCGATGCAAAAAGCCAATACATAGTTGAATCAAAATCTTTAAAACTCTATCTGCTCTCATTTACCATGACCAAATTTAAAGATTTGGCAGAAGTTTGTGCCGTAATCACGTCAGATTTGGAAAGAGAATTAAAAATACGTCCTGAAGTTAAGCTTTGGGATCTTGAAGATTGTCCTTTCATACCAAGCAAGAATGAAGGGATCTTAATCGATAGAGAAATACCGCAACATCTTGTTTACAATTGTGACGAAACACTGCTCATACCTTCAGAAGAAGATGTGACGGTTCGGGAAACATTACGTTCAAATATATTACGCACTTTATGTCCGGTTACCAGTCAGCCGGATCATGCCGAGGTTACTATTAGCTACTCAGGTAAAAAAATAAACCGCGCAGGACTTTTTGCTTATCTTATTTCTCTGCGCTCGCATCAGGGTTTTCACGAACAATGTTGTGAACTGATATTCTCAGATATCATGGATAGACTTCACCCTGATGAGCTGACGGTTTGTTGCTCTTTTACAAGACGCGGTGGGATCGATATCACTCCGGTACGCAGTACCATTTCAAAAGTATGTGAAATTCCCCGCACTCTGAGGCAATAA
>JALEXT010000157.1 GCA_022779845.1 Succinatimonas sp. | reverse complement strand
AACTGTTCTTTGGCAGTATTAAACAGCGGCAGCATCACGGATAACTCCAAGGAGCTTCTGGAAAATTTTGAAAATTTTGACATTAACGTAGTCAGAACCGAACGAGGGTTAAAAATAGAACTTATAAATCCGCCAGCTTCTGCAGTCGTAGACGGACAGATCATTAAAACTTTAAGAAAGCATCTGTACGCAGTTCTGCGCGATATAGTACAGCTCAATATCTACAAACCGGATGAATTTAAGCGAAGCATCAAAATTTCAGAACCTTGTGACTTTACAACCAATTTCATATTTCTGATCCTGCGTAACGCCAACGTCTTAAATGCCGGCGTAAGACCTAATATAGCCGTATGCTGGGGAGGGCACTCCATTCCTCAAGATGAATACGACTACTGCTACGACGTAGGTTACCAATTAGGTTTACGCAAGATAGACATTTGTACAGGATGCGGCCCCGGGGTAATGGAAGCCCCCATGAAAGGCGCCATCATGGGGCATGTATTACAAAGAGCTACTGACAAATGCCGCCTTATAGGACTTACCGAGCCTTCGATAATTGCGGCAGAGCCGCCTAATTCCATGGTTTCTGATCTGGTTATATTGCCTGACATTGAAAAACGTCTGGAAGCTTTCGTACGTCTTGGCCACGCCATGATCATCTTCCCAGGCGGCCCCGGTACAGCTGAAGAACTGCTGTACATACTGGCATTAAAACTTCATCCTGCCAATAAACGCAACATTTTGCCGCTTATTCTTACCGGAAACAAAAAATCCAAGCCGTATTTTGATACGCTTGAAAAGTTCCTCATCGACTGTTTCGGTCCTGAAATCACCCGTTGCTATACCAGGATTGACGACGATGCCCAGGCTGTTGCCTGCGAAGTAAGAAGAATGCTTGAAACCGTTACGGATCACAGAACTCTGCTTCATGATTCATACACTTACAGCTGGACTTTAAATGTTCCAGAAGTATTACAAAAACCTTTTAAGGTAAATCATGAAAACATGGCTGCTTTGGATCTGCATCGCAATCAAGAGCCTTGGATGTTGGCAGCCAATCTGCGCGCGGCATTTTCCGGAATAGTATCGGGTAACGTCAAAGAGGAAGGTTCTCGCGAAGTTAAACTGTACGGTCCATTCCGCTTACACGGAGATCCTGAGATCATAGCCGGCATGGAAACCTTGATGAAGGACTTCATCAGTCAAGGACGCATCCTGCTTTCAGGACGTGAATACACTCCTTGCTACGAGTTATGTCCTGACTGATCAATTTGTAATCATGGTTAAAAGTTGCTGAATTAACTGTCGGCAACTTTTACCAAACATCATTACAAGTAGTACCTACCAAAGAACAAGTAGCCTGAAAGACCTCATTCAAATCGGCAGTAAAATTACCCATAAAAGCATTAAGACTCAACACCAGCACTGCTAATCCTACAACCATGGATACGGCAAATCCCAACGAAAATATATTCAGCTGAGGGGCCGCACGAGTCATGACTCCTAACGTAAAGTTGACTATAAGCATGGTGCAAATGGATGATAAAGCCATAGCTACAGCCGCCTGAAACATATAACTGCCAAACGACGACAGAGCATACAATCCGTCAGGAGGAAGCATCTGAGTACCCACGGGAACGGTATTAAAACTCTCAAGCATGAGTCCGAAAAAAGCCAGATGTCCGTTCATAGATAAAAAAACCAACGTGCTCAAAATGGTAAAAAACTGTCCTACCACCGGGGCATTGGTTCCGGATACCGGATCAACCAATGATGCAAATCCCAAACCTGTTTGCATTGCCACAGCCTGACCTGCCATTGTGAAAATTTGGGATAAAAACTGAGTCATAAATCCCATAGCCAGACCTTTTATCACTTCAGATCCTACTGCCAATAATCCTTCTACGGAAAAGGGGATCAAAGATGCAGGTGCCGCAGGAAGCGAGGGCAAAACGCATACAGTAAAGGCAAGTGCCAATAAAGCACGTACAAACATAGGGACATTTGCACCTGAAATTACAAAAAAAACTGCTAAAAAGGCACTTATACGACAAAAAGGAAATATGAACGAAGCAAGGCTTTCAAACAGTATGGGTTCTAAAAAATCCATGTTAGACAGTCCGAATTTTCAGCCCAGGATCTGGGGGATCTCGTCAATAAGCTCATGAAAAAAATTCATAAGTTTCTCAAGTCCCCAATGCGCTCCCAGCATCAAAGCCGCAACGGTGATCAAAAGACGAGGCAGGAAAGAAAGAGTCTGTTCATTGATGGATGTTGCTGCTTGAAAAATAGATACGCACAAGCCGATGATCAGCGAAGGTAGAATTGAGGCTGCAACCAAAAGTGCCACCAAGCCTAAAGCCTGTCTTACAATATCTACGAATGCCTCGGGTTCCATCCTCATCTCCAACCTTTATAGCGGTATTCCAAGTCCGAAACTTTGCACCAAAGTACCGGTGATCAGCGACCAACCGTCTACCAGAACAAAAAGCATGAGTTTAAACGGCAATGAAACGATCATAGGCGACAGCATCATCATACCCATGGCCATGAGTATCGAAGCCACCACCAAATCGATGATCAGAAAAGGTAAAAAAAGCATAAAACCTATTTGGAAAGCGGTTTTAAGTTCTGAAACCATAAACGCGGGGATCACCACGCGTAAAGGCAGATCCTCAGGAGCATCTGCCTTTACATCGGCATAATCTGCAAATGATTTGAGATCACTTTCTCGTGTCTGTTCAATCATAAAATGCTTAAGAGGAATTTGACCTCTGGTAAAGGCTTCCCGAGCTTCTATCTGATCATTCAAATAAGGTTCTATGGCATCACTGTAAATAGAATCGAATACCGGTGTCATAATGAATACCGTAAGAAAAAAACCTATTCCTATCAAAATCTGATTTGACGGAGAAGTCTGTAATCCCAGAGCCTGACGCAAAATAGCCAGCACTACCACAATTCTGGTAAATGAAGTCATCATCACCAGAATAGATGGTAAAAATGACAGCAAAGTCATGAGGATCACGACTTGCAACGAAACGCTGTAATCGGAAGTGCCGTCAGGGTTGGTTTTTACAGTAAAAGCGGTGATATCAAGATCTGCTGCCGATGCTGTAGACAAAAAACAAAGCATCAATCCGCTCAATAAGGTCAAAGCCGCACTTATAAAAAAGCGGCGTTTTAAAGATTTCAAACTGCTGTTTGCTGGATTTTCAATACTTTTAAGAGACCTTTTTTCCATCATCAGAGGTCTCCTTCAAAGAAACTTTCTTACTTTCTGCCTGATCTTTTGTTGCCTGTCCGAGAACCTGTTCAAATGTTGCATGTTCAGGAGCTTTGGCTTGAGTTTTCAAAGAGAGATCGTATAAAAAAGACACGTTTCCGCTTGCAACCCCGAGCAAAATTACCCGTTCACCGATCTTAAGTTCCACGACTTTTTCTTTAGGGCCTACGCTCACTGATGACAAAATCTGCATGCGTCCGCCTGAACCGAATTTTATTCTGGTCTTTTTAACGGCAACAGCAAGGATCACGATGACCGCCAAAACCACCAAGGTTGATAACAACCAAGACAGCAGATCACCGCCTGTTTTCAAGCCGCCTTCCAAAGCATATGCACAAACAGGAACAAACAATCCTGATGACAACAAATATCGCATCATTTTAATTTCTTGATACGCTCAACCTGACTTATAACATCGGTAAGACGTATTCCGAATTTGTCGTTTACTACCACTACCTCGCCATGTGCTATGAGCGTACCGTTAACCAGAACGTCCAAAGGCTCTCCTGCCAAACGCTCAAGTTCAATAACTGAGCCTTGGTTCAGTTGCAGAAGATTGCGTATGGAGATCTTGGCATGCCCCACTTCCATGGTTATGGTCACGGGTATATCCATTACAGCATCAAGTTTGCGTTTTTCCTCACGTGACAGCGGTGCCTTACTTTGATCAACAGGTTCTTCATCATAGTTTTCAAGTTCGGTTTTTTGTGCATTATCACCGGAAGCGCCTGCCTGAGCTCCCATTTCCTGTTCATTAAGCGCCGCAGCCCATTCGTCCGCAAGTTTCTGATCATCTGACATTTTTTTTAACCTTAAACTATCAATACCTTAATCATCATCGTACTCTTCTATATCATCCTCTTCGCTTAAGTTCATACCGTTGCCCTTAATGAAGGAGATCTCACTCTTCATACTCTTAGGACGCTCCAATACCTTGCTGATTTTAATGGCAAGTTTATCTTTGCAACGCCCAAGTTTTGCATGAAATGAGGGAAGATCTTCGATATATACCAAAAGATCATCCGGTATATCTACGGGGATCACATCGCCTTTTTTGAAATTCATGATCTCACCTAAGGTCAAATCACAATCCAAAAGTTTTACCCGCATATCCACAGGAACATCCATAACCTCTTCGCGAAGAGCGCGATTCCATCTTACGTCGGTATCACCTTTATCTGACTGAACACCGGCATCGAGCAATTCCCGAATGGGTTCTATCATGGAATAGGGGAAACAGATGTGAAGATCTCCGCTTCCGCCGTCCAAATCGATGTGAAATTTGTTAACCACCAACACCTCAGAAGGTGAAACGATGTTGGCCATGGAAGGATTAACCTCGGAATCTAAGTACTCAAACTCAGCATCCATCACCGGAGCCCAGGCTTCCTTGTAATCGACGAAAGACATTTTAAGAACTTTCTGAATGATGCGTCTTTCAGTAGGAGTGAACTCACGTCCCTCAATTTTGGTACGAAAACGACCTTCTCCTCCGAAGAAATTTTCAACCAAAATAAAGACCAATCTCGCTTCCAGAGTGATTAAAGCCGTTCCTTTCAGAGGTCTGAAGCGCACCATATTAAGAGAAGTAGGTACATACAAAGTCTGCACGTACTCACTAAACTTCATCATCTGCACGCCGCTCCAGGTCACCTCGGCACTGTGACGTAACATATTGAACAGGCTGATGCGCATATGACGGGCAAAGCGCTCATCTACCAATTCCAACGTAGGCATGCGACCGCGGACGATACGTTCCTGAGAGCCGAAATCAAAAGGTTTGACTCCGTTGTCGTCCTCAGGAGTTTCAGGTTTGACATCGTCTGCTCCATGCAGCAGAGCGTCAATTTCCTCTTGGGTGAGAAATTCAGTCATCTGCGCACCTTATTGCATTACAAAATCTGAATAAAGTACCTGATCTACCACCGGCGTCTTGGCAATTTCAGTCATTTTGCTACGAAGCGTACCCAATAATTTCATGCGCAGACGCTCTCGGCCTGACGGTGATAAAAGCTCTTCGTAACTTTGTTCCGACAATACGGTAAGAGCGGTACTTGAAAGTAAATCCAGATGTTTTTTTGCCAGTTCCTCGTTTTTAGTTCCGGAAACGACCAGTACAAGATCAGCAGATGCTGAATGCGGACGTCCTGAATACATTAAATTAAACGCAAACGGTGCGTTGAATTTTACGTATAATTCGCGGTTCATCTCTGCTTCTTTGGCTTCCTGCGCAGCTTTTTGCGCAGCCAAATCTTCAACCGAAGGCTCTGGAACTTCAAAAGGAGGCCAGTTAAAGTAATAAGCTGCCCCGGTATAACCGCCTGCTCCCAAAATCATCAGCAGAAATACCGCCAGTATTAACAACAATTTTTTACTACGGCGCGGTACTTTGATCTCGCCGTCTTCGTCGGATTTTTTTTCAGCACTCTTTGCCATGATTTTTCTCCAAAGCTTTTGACATTTTAGCCCAAAGCCAAGGACTTCTTGGTAAATTTCGTCAATACGGTGATATTCGGCGTACCGTTACCTCATTTAAGCAAAGAGATTAAGACCGTCATCATAGTTTGGTAAGTTTTCTTCAGTTTTATTTACATCAGGATCTTTTGCCATGTTATCTGCAAAGAAGGTATCTGACTGTTCCTGACTGCCGTTTCCTGTAAAACTCCCGGAACCTGCAAAACTTCCGCTTTCACCGCCTGAAAATCCAGTAAATTCTCCCATAAAGGCATCTGCATCAACGCCCTGATCAGCCAAAACCTGCTTTAATGAACTCAGGCTGTCCTGAAGCATTCTGCGAGTTGTTTGCTCTTCTGCCGCTACGGTAACGGCCACAGGCTGTGAACTTTCATCAGCGTCTACCGAGATCTCCATACGACCTAAGCCGTGAGGATTTAATTCAAAGGTAAAACGCTTCATATTTTTGGCAGCCATGCTCATTACTGCTTTTGAAATCTCTTCTGCATTTTTTTTGGCATCATTTGACAAGGTCAGCATGTCCTGTCTTAAAGATGTCTGACTATTTTCTTTCTGTACTCTACGGGCATCTGACAAGCCTTGCGCAGCTCCGCTTAAATCTTCTGAAAATCCTGCTGCAGAAACATTAGCCGAAATTTTTTCTCCTGAAGATACGGTTTTAGACGTTGTCGCATTTACTTGATTTGCATTTATTTCATCATCAGAAACAGACAATTTCGTCTGATCTTTAGCCAAAGTATGTCTCAAAGTTGCCAACGCCGCATTAACCGACTGTTGCTGCGCATCCTGACCGTTACCGGAAAAATTTCCCTGTCCGCCTGGTGAATTGGCATTATCCTGTGCCCCGAGTTTTGCCGCAGCCTGCAGCGAATCGTTTATGAAGCTTAAATCATCTGCATTGGCAGCAAGCATTTGCGAATTTTGTTCAGCAGACGACTGAACTACGGTAACGTTTTTCACGTTTCCCTGCGCCAAAAGCTTGGCCATTGAACTTTGCTCTTTATCCAAAATTATCTGGTTTTGGTTTAAATCTGCCAAAGTTTCCTGATCTTGTATAAGATTTTTGTTTCCTTTAACTCCTGAATCAGGCTGTTTCAATAACGCATTAGTCGTGTTTTTAAGATCCGATGAGGCTTCACTTTTTATCTGATCGTTTTTACTTTTATTTATTCCCTGCTCATCATTTCCAAACAATGAGGTCATCCATGCAGTAAGAGTTTCGTCAGTGCTGTTTTGCACTTTTTCATCTGATTGATCGTCATCCTGCATTGAATTCGTTTTTTCCACTGTTTTTTTATCAGAGATTTTGTTGGTTCCGGGATCTTTTGAAAAATTACTTCTTTTGTCCTGAGCACTCACGCTTAATTTACTTTGATCAACACGTTTCAAAGATGTATTTGTTCTGTTAGCGTCCTGTCTTGAGTTCTGAAGATCTTTCATAGCACTGAAAATGCCATTTATCCCCTGCATCCCACTTTGAAGATCGCCCACACCGTTTAACATTGCGGCAAAATCAGCACCTAAAGCTGAACTGCTCTTTCTGCCGCCTGCGGCATAATTTTCCGTGCTGGTATTAGTTGGTGTTGTTATGGTC
>JALEXT010000150.1 GCA_022779845.1 Succinatimonas sp. | reverse complement strand
TGCATCTCAACGTCTACCTTCTCACCGCTGTCTAAAGCACAGACTATGTCAAGACGGGCTAACTTATCGCTTTCTTTGTCAGGTACATATTCAGAATTGGTAAAAGTTAAATCCTTGATTTTATGGCCCAACTCCTCCTCCAGCAAATCATTTAAGAAAGCTATGGTGATCTGTTTGCGCTCGGGGCGGCCGAAGATGAATTTGAAAAATACGTCGTTGGTGGGGTTTAGGTCTTCTTTGGTGAAGATGCCTGATCTCAGCTGTTCACTGCTCTTTATTGCCGACATGAGACACTCCTTAAAAAATATGGAAAAGAAGCGTCGGTCAGCTCAAAGTTAATATTCGGACGCTGTGTGAATTTTTGTGGTATTGATGCGATTGGAATAAATAATGTTTTGATATTTATACATAATCTAATCACATATTTACTCTGTATCTTAGTTGCAACAATAGCAGATTTCACTACAGACAGGAAATATTTTTGTGTCTGCAGTCAGTTTTGAATCATTTGTATTTCGAGTCGCACGCTGCCTGGACGCGGAGAGAGAAAGACTGCCTGCAAATATTTACTGTCACCAAAATTTTTGTGCATTTGTCCCCATAAATAATAGTATCCGTTTAGTATGAAATCGTCAGGAACGCTTCCTGGGTCAAAACGTACATCAATGAAGTGTCTGCCGTCGTCTGTAAAGCTAAACACTTCATTTCCTTTTTGTTGGGTAAATTTACCGCGTAGCAGTGCAAAATCTCCGTCTTTGGCTTGATGCCGTACTCCCTTTACGGTGTTAGGCGGTACGGTTACCTGTTCCTTGCTAGATGACGGCGCGGCATCTTCTGCAGAGAAATTAGGTAATACCAGAAAGAAAGCTACCGCCATAAGGACGGTAGCTTTTAAAAGAAGAAAAGTTTTGTTTTTAAAGATTTTCACTTAAGATTTCCGGCTACGAAATTCCAGTTTATATGCTCAAAAAAGGCTTTCAGATAATCAGCGCGGCGGTTTCTGAAGTCAATATAATACGCATGTTCCCAGACATCGACACACAGCAGAGGAATAAATCCAGATGTTATGGGATTGCCTGCATTGGCTGTTGAATAAATACGTAATCCCTGAGGACTTTGAATGAGCCAAGTCCATCCTGATCCGAAGTTGTTTACAGCTGCACTGATAAAATCTTCGCGGAATTTTTCAACCGATGAAAAGTTGTCGCTCAAAACCTGACTGAGCGTTTCCGGAACGGCGGTTTTTTCGCGGGAAATGCATTTGAAATAGAAATCGTGGTTAAGAGCCTGTGCGGCATTGCGTTGCAACGCACCTGATGCGCCTATGGTTATCTCGCCTAAACTTTGAACGGCAAATTCCGTGCCTTCGGAAAGTTTTTTGGCCGTATCCAAATAATTTTTAAAATGCACGCCGTGGTGGAAATGCAAGGTTTCTTCTGAGAAAAGACCTTCAATGGGCGAAGCGCCGAAAGGGAGAGAAGGTAGAACAAATTGATCCATGGTTTACTCCTTTTTTTTCGTCAAAAATGCACTGAAAGTATGCATCATGATCTCAGCATACATGCAGTAAATACTTAGAGGTTATGAAATGCACAGAAGCAACCTCTTTCTTGTAATATAGCGCAGACTTTTTTAAGTACCAAATTAACGATAAAAATTACTGTTAAGTAAAAAATGTCAATTGAAAAAAACAATCTGCAGTCAATGCCTTCGTTGTTTCAAATAAGCTGGCCCATCTTTATAGATTTGGGGTTGCATTTTTCAACGCTCATGATCAATCTTGCCATGGTCGGTATGGTGTCGGTAGATGCTGTGGCTGAACTCACCGTAGGTAATCAAGTTTTTGATTTGGGATTTATTCTCTTTAATTTTATAAACATAGGAGTGTGCGTAGTCTGTGCTCAGGCTTTGGGCAACGGAAATTTGAAGATTGTCCGCCGAGTGGTTCACATGGGCCTAGGTCTTAATTTTATCTGGGGCGCGATCGTTTCTCTGGCGGTTTTTTCGTGTTC
>JALEXT010000127.1 GCA_022779845.1 Succinatimonas sp. | reverse complement strand
AAGGGGCATATAACAAAGTGCATGAACGGTATATTTCCATATCCCTCATGAATCTGTTTCCTGCATATCCGCCAGCGAGATCATCAATTGTCATCACGTAATCCGGAATGAAATTTTGAGATTCAAGAAAAGGTAAAGATGTTTCGGCGGCAATGGTAATTGCACCTTGTTTTTTTAAAGATTTTATTTTGGGAAAAGCGCTTTCAAGCGACGGACCGGATGCTATTACGATTGCCAGAGAACAAGATGAAAGTTTTGAAAAGTTTAAAGCATCTTCGTTTTTTAAGTTTTCGGCATTTTGAAGCAATGCTTTTTTTATCCTTATTTCACCTGTTTTCTTAAAAATATTTTGTGAATAGTGACTGTTCAAAGCCGTGCGTAACTTTAATTTTGTTTTGTTGTGAATAGCCGGTTCGAGCATGAGTTCAGGTAGTATGCACAGACGGTTTTGAGGCAGTTTTTCAGGGAAGTTGTCAAATATAAACTCAGTATTGGGAGTTTTATTAAATAATAAAGCAAAATTTTGGGTACATTCCAGAAGCTGCAGGAGCAGTTTCGGACAAAGTACATACACATAAATTTTATGCTTTGAATTTATCCTTGATTGAAGGAGTCTTATTTCGTCTCCGAGTCCTATGCCGTAAACGTGTACGTCGGAATCCAGATCAATCTGTTTAAGATCTTTTTCGGCCTGTTGTTGACGCGAGTGTCTGGAAGTAAGCTGCAATCCGTCAACTTCAAAAGTTTCATCCAGTCCGCGAATTATGTTCAGCGTATGTTTTTTTTCATTGTCATAGGTAAGCAGTGTGCTTGCAAACTGCGGGTTATTCTCTTTTAAAAAAAGTATGTCGAAGTTTTCTTTCATGTTCGCGGTAAATTTTCAGTAATGATGATACTTACAAAAACCAAGCTTTGCGCACATTTTAGAGTATTCCTCTTGCTCATTTTGTGAAAAGTTGCTTAAAATCAACGCAAAGAAAATCGTAAGCAAAAAGATGCCCATAAAATTAAATGGGCATAATATGCGGACGTATAAATTTACGGGACTAAATCCCTTGATTTTTGTTTCAGCAAGCTTGGAGCACATTTTATGACACGAGCCGATCTCATCGATGCGCTTACGCGCAAGTTTTTTCACAGTAATCCAAAAGAAGTTGATGCGGCAGTAAGAGAAATCTTTGAAACTCTTATTGAAACCTTGTCATGCGGCGAACGTATCGAGATCCGTGGATTCGGCAGTTTTGAGATCAGGGTTCGCGAACCGAGAATTGCACATAACCCCAAAACTGGTGAACAGGTTTCTTTGGAGCGTCGCAGAGTAGTTCATTTTAAACCCGGTGTTGAACTAAGACAGAGAGTCGATTATCACAGCCGCAGCGCTGAAGATAAACAAAAACAGCCGGAAGAACAAGCCGAAGCCAAGCAGACCGACTTGTTTGCTTCAGTTTGAATTTAGTAAACTTTCTCTCAAGATCGCGGTGCCGCGAGTAAACTTTAGCTGTGGTATCATAAATTCGTAGAAGCAAGGCTTGCTCGTTGTTTTTGTAAGCAGAGAATACGGAGTTTTTTATGCTGAAAAAGTGGCTGTATGCTGCGATCCTTTTGGTTTTATTTGCAATAGGTCTTGCTCTTGGTGCATTTAATGACACTGCGGTAGATTTTGATTTTCTTTTCGTCAAAGCACAAATGCCGTTGGGAATGATCCTGATCATAGGAGTATTTTTCGGGTTTGTTTTGGGCATATATATGTCGTTTTTAATGTGCTTTAAATATTGGCGGCAGTCAAGACAGGCAAAAGCGCAGTTACGCAAGGCATTAAAAGAAAACAGCCTATCTGATCCGTCATCAAAATCTTTAGAAAAGTAACACTATGCTGGAGTTGCTGTTTCTGCTCTTGCCTTTGGCGGCTGCTTATGGTTACTACATGGGACGCAATTCATTGCGTTCAAAAAAGCTTAACGCCAAGAACAGGCATAATGCGACCTATCTTAGGGGAGTTGAGTACCTTTTCAGCAACAATCAGGAAAAAGCGGTAGATAAATTCATCGCTTATCTTAACGGTACTGATCCTACTTTTGAAAGCCGTTTAGCGTTGGGAAATCTGTTAAGGCAGAGAGGTGAATTTGACAAAGCTATCGCCTTACATGAACGAATGGCAGCAGATGAAACTTTGGATGATGCTGAAAAAGAGTTGGCTACCCTTGAATTATCCAGAGATTTCTTAAATGCAGGTGTTTTTAATCAGGCAGAAGAGTTATTAAAAAATCTGATTAATATCCCCAGACAGCGGGTGGAAAGTGCCAATTTACTTTTAAAAGTCTATGAGCGAGAAGGTGATTATCAGGCAGCCATAGCGGTTGCCGAATCCTACTCTGAAATTTTGGGAAATGAAATAAAAGGAAGACTTGCGGATTATTGGTGTGAAATGGGGAATGCGGAGCTAGGACAGGGAAATATTGAAAAAGCGCGTTCTTTTTTTAAAAAAGCATTGAATAATGATCCAAAAGCGGTAAGACCAAGACTATGTCTTGCCGAGACTTTATTAAAACAGGGCAGATATAACGAAGCTTTCTTGTTGGTAAAAGATGCTTGGTCCAGCGATCCTGTATACGGTTTATTGTGTCTTGATCATTTGAAACGCTGTTTTGTAAATAAGGCAGATCCTAAATACAGATTTGCACTTGAAGATTTAGTTCACAGAACTAATTCTGCATCGGCCATGGTCGAATTAGTGAAAGCTACTGAATTAAGTTCGGGAGCTGATGATGCTGAGGCCATGTTACTTAATTTTTTGCATGATAAAGTAAATTTAAAGTTGTTTTCTGCGCTGATGGAATTGCGTTCGCATAAATTACGTGCTGGTGAAAACGATGCTCTTATGCAGTTAAAAAGTCTGATGGATGCTCAGATAGTACAAAGTCCGCGTTTTGTATGCAGAAAATGCGGCTTTGAATCGTCGGTAATGTTTTGGCAGTGTCCGTCATGCCGCAGATGGCGAACGTTAAAACCAAGACACGGAATTGACGGAGATTAGAGGAGTTTTTTATGTTTGATCCCAAGGTGATTGTTGCTTTGGATTACAACAGCGCCGATGAGGCGCTTTCTTTTGTTTCTAAGGTAAGTCCGGAAATTTGTCGCCTTAAGGTCGGTAATGAGCTTTTTACTGCAGCAGGCCCGCAATTTGTTGGTAAATTGTGTGAAAAAGGTTTTAAAGTTTTTTTAGATCTTAAGTTTCACGATATTCCCAATACAGTGTCCAAAGCTTGTGAAGCTGCGGCGAAACAGGGGGTTTGGCTTGTAAATGTACATGCTTTAGGCGGTGCTGTAATGATGAGCAAAGCTGCACAGACCCTTGCTAAGTATCAGAGCAGACCTAAATTGATTGCCGTTACCGTGTTAACATCCATGGATCGTGAACAATTGGGCGGAGTAGGACTTGACGTTGAACCTGCCGAGCAGGTAAAACGCTTGGCTAAATTAGCTTGCGATTGCGGTTTGGATGGGGTGGTGTCAAGTGCACGCGAAGTAGCGATGATTAAAGATTTGTGCGGTAAAAACTTTTGGTGCGTAACCCCGGGAATTAGACCGGCTGACAGTGCTCTTGGGGATCAGAAGCGAGTCATGACTCCTTCTCAGGCTATTTCAGAAGGTTCTGATTATTTGGTGATCGGGCGTCCCATAACCCAAAGTGCAGATCCGGTGGCTGCTTTGAATAAAATTAACGAGGAAATCAACGCATTAATTTAAAAAAGGGCCGATGGCCCTTTTTTCTATGATTTTCGGCACATTTTTATATTCTCAGGCTGAATTTGCAGAGGATACGGTGTCGATTTTAAATGGAATGCTTACTCTGCGTTTTGTACGCTGTCTTCAGGAATAAGATAATCTTCCTTGGCCTTTCCGTTTGACTCAAGCAATTGAGCAAAAGGTACCGGCATTCTTCCGCGTCCTGACCAAGTACGGGTAATACCGTCTAAGCACTCGAATGAATACTTAGGTTTTGCCTTACCAGGCGATTTTCTCTGGCGCTGACCGTCTTTTTCATTACCGTATCGAGCGATATCTTCCTGAGTAAGGGAGAAAGTTCTTATAAGATCATAGGCTTTCTTGGCAGCTTCAATTTTATCGGCGTTAGCCTGTCTTTCCAGCTGTTCCTGTTCTTCTTTTTTAGTGATAAGTTTTTTAAAAGTCTCGATTATATCTTCGAGATCGGCGACACAAGCTTCTTTAAATTCAGCGCTTAAAAAGCGTATGCTTTTGTAAGATTTGATCTGTTCAATATCCATATTTATATCCTTCATAAAAGGTTTTTTCCAGATTATATATAGAAAAATAAATTTTGCAAAATTATTTAATACAGGCAGCCGCATATTTGAACTTTTTTGTAAAACTAGTCTTACTAGGCCTTGATCAACAGCCTTTGATAAAAAAATTATCTATAAGGTAATGCGGAATTTCGTAATTTATAAAAAAAATAAGAAGGACTGTATTTTTTTTACCTTTTAATTTTTTTTATAAAGAAGACTAGGGTAGCACCGTAAAAACGTTAACTTGATCACTTAAAATCAGGAACTGCTACTTCTAGAGTCAGGACCTGCAACATCGGTTCGAAAAAAACATAAACATATTTTAGTTGTAGCTTCATTTAATCTTTGGCGCGGTTATAAGATTAAAAGCATAGACGCGGTTGTTGCTAGCAAGTGAACAGATGCTTTTTACTCGTTGAATTTAATGAACATTACATTTAATTCGACGCATGCTGTTTGATGGTTAACGGATGTTTTATAAGCTGCGAAAGAAAAAAAACGAAAATGAAGCTTGTATAGTGCAAAGATCACTGTCTGTTCGGGAATTAAGATAAGAGTTCACCCAAGCTTTTGTGAATTGAAAGATAGCATGGATACAATTTTTTCGCATTTTGTTGCTTGGTAAAATAATTTTTAAAGTATAACGATAACACCTTCACTCTGAACATCCAGGGTATATTTAGTGGATATCCCGTTTAAAAAGAAATATCGGTTGTATGTTAAAAAATTCTGGCAGTATGTTGCCTTACTCTGGAGTGACTCGATTTTTTTATGATGCTGTATTTCCAAATTGAACAACCGAAAACAGCTCCTGTGCTGTGTTAAAATGCCGTAGTTCTGTTAGCGTGTCGAAATACGATTTTGTATAGAAGTTGTTGCTCAGATAAAAGGCAGGCTACAGGTTCAAAATGCGTGTATTCACGGATGCTTCCATTTTTTGTTGTTACGGGATCATTGAGTCAGATTTATTATGTCAAAATTATCCGATAATCCAGATATAGCTTCAATTTATAAACTTTTGGATGATCCTCCTACCAGTCAGGAAATGGAGGCGGCAATCACTAATGAACTTAGCACGGTTCAGGATGTGGTTCGTTATTTGGTTTCATGCTTTGCCGCGCATCAGATTTACGTCGGACACGGTACGGATAATTATTGGGACGAAGCTTTGGAAATAGTACAGGCAGTAATGCATTTGCAACCGCCTTGTGACGATTCAACTTTAACCTCAAGACTTACCCATGAAGAAAGAGTTTTGATTGCCAAAATAGCCCGTCTGCGTATTATCGAGCGTATACCTACTCCTTACCTGACTCACCGAGCATTCTTCTGCGGACGTGAATTTTATGTAGACAGTCGCGTGATCGTACCGCGTTCGCCGATAGGAGAGCTCATCGAAAACGGTTTTGATCCTTATTTGGACAGAGAGCCGCAACGCATTTTGGATATGTGTACCGGCTCAGGATGCATAGCCATTGCTATGGCCTTGCATTTTGACGGAGAAGCCGAGGTCGATGCCGTAGATATAGATCCCGAGGCTTTGGAGGTATGTAATATCAATATAGGCGCATATGATCTGGAAAATGTCGTTACTCCGATAAAAAGCGATCTTTTTAATGATCTGCCTAAAGGCGATAAATACGATTTGATCGTGGCAAATCCTCCCTACGTGGATCGTTATGATCTTGACAATATGCCAGAAGAGTATCATTCAGAACCAGATGCTGCATTGGGATCAGGTGATGACGGTTTGGATTGTGCAAGGCGCATATTGGCAGATGCTGCAGATTTCTTAAAAGATGACGGCATTCTGGTCATGGAAGTAGGAAATTCTGAAGAACACCTAGTTGATGCTTTCCCTATGGTTCCCTTTCATTTTGTCGATCTTAAAAAAGGCGGAAGCGGCGTTTTTGTTCTTTCCAAGGAGCAACTGCAAGCTTATCACCAACTTTTTGCCGATTCGATAAAAAGTAATGATGATGTGAACGGTGAACACTGATGTCAGGAAATACATTCGGCAGAAATTTTTGTGTTACTACCTGCGGAGAAAGTCACGGTTTGGCTTTGGCTGCCATCATCGACGGTTGTCCTCCCAATATCCCGTTGTGCGAAAATGATCTGCAAAAAGATCTTGATCGCAGACGTCCTGGATCATCGCGTTATGGCACTCCGCGTAATGAGGCGGACCAAGTAAAGATCAGTTCCGGTGTATTTGAAGGCAAAACCACCGG
>JALEXT010000123.1 GCA_022779845.1 Succinatimonas sp. | reverse complement strand
GGTACCACCTGTTCCCTTTCCGAACACAGAAGTGAAACACAGCCGCGTCCATGGTAGTGCAACGTACGTTTGCGCGAGAGTAGATCACTGCCAGGCTTCCCTTTCTATTAACCGTGTCTCCTTCCGAGCCACGGTTTTTTCGGTTTTAGTCTGGTAAATTTTCAGTATGACTCGAATTTAGTAAGTTTTTTATAGCACACTGATTCGAGAGTAACAGATCATTAAGAGTCCCACCATGATGGCGGGACTTTTCTTTTAGAGTTCTTCACCTCTGATGATCATCTTAGGATCTTCCTATTCTTCATAGTCTTCATCCTTATCAGTTAGATTTTCTTTTTATTTAATACCTTCAAGGCAGATTTGAAGCAAGGGGATCTGTAAAGCTTTCATAGAAAGTTCTGTACTTATTGGAAATTTTGTCGAAATATCAGCCGTTACGGTACCGGGTCATCATGATGGTATCGTGTTCATCGATTAACCTTGGTAAAGACATGTCGGAAATGATGAATTTTCCTTTGAGAAAGGTATAGATTGCGGTTTATCTGATCTAAAAAGTTTGCTAAACAAAGAAAGTGAAAAATTATAAAAGAATGGCGGATAGGGTGAGATTCGAACTCACGGAAGGCTAGGCCTTCGACGGTTTTCAAGACCGTTGCATTCAACCGCTCTGCCACCTATCCGTGTCAGAAGACGCTATGCATTATATATAAATTTTTAGAAATTGCAAGATTATTTTACATAAATGCATATTACCCATAAAAAATGTATAAAAGTAGTGTCTGTTAGGTAAATTCATCTTGTCTTTAACAAACGTATATTTATACATACCATTTTGTTTTGCTTTAAATAAAAATGCTTTTTATCTTAAATGGTGTTTTTAATATCAGTAATTATCTTTTGTGAGATTTTTTGAGAATATCTTGCATATTTTTTTAGTTAGCATAAACTACCGCGCGTTAGTGAGGGCTAATTGTACATGGCTAACTGATGAATGCAGTTTAGTGAATTTTGTAATTACAAATTTTTAACTTTAAAAAGTTGAATCTTTGTTGTCGCTCTCTTTAGGCATGTGTACGAATTTGTAATAGTTATGCAGTGCCTTGAATTTATAGATATTTAGTCGGTAGGGCGGAGTCTTTGCGCTGCCCTAATTCTTTAACCGCAAGAGAAAAGGAGGAAGGTCCTGTTCTTAAAACAGAATATGACCGTTCTTTATGAAGACTGTAGATAACCTCAAGATCGGTGAAAGCGCTGAAGTATCTGCCGTTCACGGTGAAGGTACTTCTTTGCGCCGCCGTTTGCTCGATATGGGTATTACCCCTAATACCAAGATCACCATGGTCAGAAGTGCTCCGCTTGGAGATCCTATTGAACTTAACGTTCGCGGATATTCTTTGACTGTGCGTCGTTCGGATGCTGCTCTCATAGAGGTGAAATAATGACTGAGAAGACCAGTGCCCTTATCGGTAATCAGAATTGCGGCAAAACTACTCTTTTTAATGCTTTGACCGGTGCCAATCAATATGTCGGTAACTGGCCAGGTGTTACCGTTGATCAGGTGATAGGTAAGATCTCCAAACGCGATTGGGATGTTGTCGATCTGCCTGGTCTGTATTCTCTTTCTCCGTATTCAGCAGAAGAAATTGTTTCTCGTAATTTCCTGCTTTCTGATGATTACGATGTGATCGTAAACGTTGTTGATGCTACCCACTTGGAGCGTTCATTGTCTTTGACGCTTGAGATCCTCCCTATGGGTCGACCTGTGGTCGTAGCATTGAATATGACCGATCTTTTAAAAGATGAAGGCATTTCAATTGATGCCAAGGCATTATCTGCCGAATTGGGAGTACCGGTTATTCCTGTATCAGCATCTTCTGGTAAGGGTCTTGACGAGTTGCAAAACGCCATCGCAGCTGCCAAAGATGTGGTTTCAGCTTCAAAGATTTACCCAGAGAACATCTGTGAGTTATTAAATTCCGTTGGAAGTATGTTAGGAAGCGGTAAAAATCAGGCTGAACGTACTTTCATTGCAACTTCTTTGCTGCAGCAGGATAAAGTATATTTGCAGGAATATCGCGGCTCAGAAAAGCTTTTGGCCGAAGTTGCCAAGGGCAGAGCCATGATCGAGCGTGAGTATAATACCGATGCCGAGGCCTACTTCCCTCAGGCTCGTTATGCATTCATCGATAAGGCTATTTCCAAGGTTTCATCTCGCGATGAAAAGAAGGCTTCTTCCTTATCCCATCGTATCGACAATATCGTCACCAACAAGTGGTTGGCTTTACCTATTTTTGCTTTGGTTATTTACGCCATCTACTATCTGGCCGTAACCACTGTAGGTACTGCCGCTACTGATTACGCAAATGACGTAATTTTCGGTGAATATGCAACCGACGGAGCCACTGCTTTGCTTGAAACTGCAGAAGCACCTGAATGGCTTTCTTCGTTAGTGATCGACGGTATTATCGGCGGTGTCGGCGCAGTACTCGGCTTTGTACCGCAGATGATCGTTCTGTTCTTCCTGCTCTCCATTGTTGAGCAATGCGGTTACATGACTCGTGTAGCTTTTGTGCTTGATCGTATTTTCAGACACTTCGGTCTCTCCGGTCGCAGCTTCATCCCTATTCTGATTGCAACCGGATGCGGTGTGCCTGCTTTGATGTCCACCAAATCAATTGACAATATCAATGAGCAGCGTATCACCCTGATCACCACTACTTTCCTGCCTTGCTCGGCCAAGCTTCCGATCATGACCATGATCTTCATGAGCTTCTTCCCGGATAATGCTTGGATTGCTCCTGCTGTATATTTCATGGGTATTTTCTCAATTGCCATCACCGGAATTATCCTTAAGAAGAGCTCCGCTTTCCACGAGGATGTATCTCCGTTCGTGATGGAGTTGCCTGATTACCATATGCCTAAGGCTCTTAACGTGTTCCGTACCACTTATGAGCGTTGCAAGGCTTTCGTGATCAAAGCCGGTACCATCATCTTTGCAACCGTTGTTGTTTTGTGGTTCTTGGCAAACTTCAACTTTACCCCCGACGGTTTCTCCATGGTTGATGTGAATGAGTCGATGCTGGCTGCTTTCGGCTCTGCAATTGCTTTCATTTTCGTCCCGCTCGGATTCGGTACCTGGCAGGCTTCAGTTGCCGTGATCACTGGTCTTCTTGCTAAAGAAAACGTTGTAGGTACCATGGCTGTGTTGCTTGGTCTCGGTGATGAAGTTGCAGAAGATGATGCCGGTCTTTTGAGCGCCATGCAGGATGTCTTCCCGGTTACCGTAGCAGCTTTGGCTTTCTTAGCCTTTAACCTTTGGTCTGTTCCTTGTGTTGCAGCTTTGGGTGCAATGAAGCGTCAGTTTGGATCTGGTAAGTGGTTCGGTTTCTCCGTAACCTATATGTTGGCTTATGCTTATTGCTTGGCTCTTATCATCTACCAGTTGGGCGGATTGATCACAGGTACTGTTCCTTTCGGAGTATTTACCGTGGTTGCTATCATCGTATTGTGCGCAGTGCTTTATCTGCTGTTCAGACACGAAAGAACACGTGCATCTTCATTGCAGATTGCATCTCGTAATGTTTAATAGTTAAGTAAGCAAACTAAAAATCCCGCCGCGGCGGGATTTTTTATACGGATAAAAAAAGAGGCCTCGATGTTCGATCGAGGCCCAACTATCTGCTTTGGAGTTTGAGTGATGATCTCTTTTGAGAAAACCTCTGCAAACCATCAGAACACAACGTTAAGATGATGAAAGTATGTTACATAAAATACACTTGGACTGCAAGATTTTTTAAAATTATTTTACTTTTTTAATAATTTCGCCTGTATTTGTAACAGCGGACAGTGATCAGTATTTTTTATGAATATAGCTTCCCCGATTGCAGCAAAGCAATTTTTAAAAATCTTCTCCCGGTTCGGCGCGGTAGGTTGTCGAGAGAAAATATGTTGCCCAGTCGCGTCCCAGGGCATTTATGAGA
>JALEXT010000111.1 GCA_022779845.1 Succinatimonas sp. | reverse complement strand
AATCTGCCCTGATCATCCATGGCTACATAAACCATGACCTGCTGCCCAACTTCAAAAATGCTGCGCTGTTCGGATACCGGAACCACTAGTTCTTTAGGTATACCCAAGTCCATATATACGGTTCCGCAATCAATTTCCGTTACCCTGAGCCTGCCTATCATCCCAAGTTCAAGATAAGGGTGCCTTGCCGTGGCCAATACGCGTCCTGAATCCTTAAACAAAAAGACTCTCAGTTCATCTCCTGCACTAAGATCTTTTGGCAACTGCGATCTTGGAACAAAGAGTTCTCCGTATTTTCCTCCGTCGACAAACGCACCCTGATCACTTAACGACAATACGGGGCGTCTTATCATATGTCCCAAACAGACTTCGTCAGCCATCTTTCACTTCCATGAAAACGTTTAAAAAAATTTATTCTTAATTAGGGTATGCAATGAAAGATTAAAATGCAAATTTTATGTTTAAGCACTGCATCGTCAGACTCGTTTTCGCCAATATTTACCTCTGTACATGCACCAAAACAGTTAAAACTTTCAAACAATAAAAAAGCCGTCACAACGACGGCTTCCTTATTAAAAAAAAGCAGTTATTAAACGCGGAGGAAGTCCACGTGAATGATCTGCTCGGATACGGGATGACGCTGGATCTCAACAGGCTTTACCTTGATATCCTTTCCGTCAAGCTTGATCACGGCTTCTTTATAGAACTCTTCTTTAAGAGCAGCCAAAATAAGCTTCTTGGCATCCAAAGTAATGGAGATTGCAGGATCTTTACCACCGGTAATGACAGCGGGAACCTGCTCAGTACGACGCAGGCGGCGGCTCGCACCTTTCCCCAAGTCAGTACGGATAACGGCATTCAATTCGATAGACATAATAGCTATTTCCAAAACAAATGTTTAAACTCTGCCGTTCAAGCGCGACCGATGAACGGCAACGGCATATTTTAGCCTGCAGATCGTAAAAAAACAAGGAATGAATCTTCTTTATAGGCTGGGCAGATTCAAATACACTCTTTACACACACTTACAACATTTCTAAAGCGAAAAGACAACTGAAGGTTATGGCAGACCAGCAGCAAAATCCTAAAAAAATAGGTTTGGCTCCTGTTTTTATAAGTTTTATCAAACTGCAATTTAACCCGACGGCAGCCATAGCCGTCACGATCATAAAGATACTTACTTCTTTAAAACACGCAAAAACAGCCGGCGAAATTCCCAATATTCTTGTACTTACGGTTGTGATCAAAGATGCAATCACAAACAGCACTATAAAAGAAGGGATCATTTTCAAAATACGTCTTAAAGACCAGTCCGTCCTCTGCGTCTTGTCTTTGCTGATAAGACTCCCTGCAAAAATAAAAGACAGCCCCACACAGATAGGAATAATGGCTAAAGTTCTCGTAAGTTTAACGGTTACGGCCTTGTCTAAGGTCTCAGATCCAAGTCCCCACATACTGTCCCAAGTTGAGGCTGCGGCTGTTACCGAGGAAGTATCGTTTACCGCAGTACCTGCAAAGATGCCAAAAATCTGCGCGTCGTGAGGCATGCCAAGGTAGTTGCCAAACCACGGAAATACCAAAGCTGCTACAACATTAAAGAAAAATACCACCGCAAGCGCCTGCGCAATTTCACTGTCATCAGCCTTAATCACCGGTGCTGCCGCAGCTATGGCAGAGCCTCCGCAAATAGAAGATCCGACTCCGATTAAAGTACAAATTTTAGATGGCAGATGCATAATTTTACAAAGAATAAATGCAGTAACCAATGATGCACTGATGGTAACGATGATCACCGGCAACGATTCTCTTCCCGTGCTCAGCACCACTCCCAAATCAAGTCCGAAGCCCAACAATACGACTGCATATTGCAGAATTTTTTTGGAAGTGTACTTAATTCCGGCCACGACTTTGCCGTGTACTTCATAAAAAGAACAGATAAGCATGCCGGCAAGTATAGCGATCACAGGTCCGCCTATGAGCGGAAACGATCTTCCCAAAATGTAGGCCGGAACTGCAATCAGCAGACACACGAGCATACCGGGCAAATTTTG
Source organism: Succinatimonas sp. (assembly GCA_022779845.1). GTDB lineage: Bacteria > Pseudomonadota > Gammaproteobacteria > Enterobacterales > Succinivibrionaceae > Succinivibrio. The sequence continues at coordinate 2,353 of JALEXT010000111.1, read as the reverse complement.
TTTAAGTTTTTCCATTTATCCTCCTGAAAACTCAGGCGTCAATGATACCCTAATTTACAATCTGCATGGCACAGCCTTGGGTCATCAAAGAAAAACCGTGTTTTTCATAGAAGGATGCATTTTTTTTATCCTCAGGCATCACCTCAATATAAAAGAGATCCTTGTAATGCTCTTTTACCATCTTAATCAGCTTTGACGCGATACCTTTTCCCTGATATTAAGGATCAACCAATACATAATGAATATCGGCAAGCATGACCTCATCTGAAAGGCAACGAACCAATCCCACAAGTCAGTCCCCGTCTTTAGCCGTCACCACCAAAGATGAATTCATAAGCGCGCGGTACAAACGTTTGGGATAACACCCCGATACCCACCCTACGGACAGAAAAAGTTTCTCTACGTCTTTTTGGGTAAAATTTTTATCAAAACCGTAGGTAAGGCTGTTTGCTGTCATTTTTTTTCTCCTTCAACATAATCGCATTTGCGGCACTGGATCATACGTTCGCCTTCGGTCTGATTTTTAAAAAACAAACCAGACTAATGACAAATAAAACGCAAAATAGGCAATAACTTTGTCAGTAAGCGTATATTCAACTCTGGGCGGGATCTCATCGTAAGATACTCTGCTTACGATTTGAAAACTGATGAGTTCTTTAAGGGAAGCGGAAAGCACTGCATCCGTGATATTTCCCATCTGTTCGCGAATGAAACTGTATCTAAAATTAGGACACGATCCAAGCACGCAGATGATCCTGCTTTTCCATTTCCTACCAGAATATTTCTAATCCGTGTTCAAGCGGACAGCGTATATCTTTTTGCAATGTGCGTGTATACACGTCATTTCCTACATTTAGCATCTAAAACTAGTACGATTAATGCTGAAACTTATCCTCCGCTTTTACAAGTTACTATGAAAATTATAAGTAACTTTTCAATTTGCACACTACTTCAATGACAGTCACACATACTCTAAGCTTTTAAGCGTTCGCTAATGAACGAGTCTACAGAAGCAAAAAAATGGCCAAAGCTTATCTTGAAATCACCATGAAGATCCCTAAGAGCAAACGTCCTCAGGCTGCCAAAGTTTACTTTGACTATCGCGGAACTTTTCTTGAGCAGATCGAAGGCGCCGTAAGCAAAGATCTGCTTGTACGCGACAAAGATGTGCAAGTACTGCACGGATTTGACAGCATGGAACACGCCAAAGCCTACCTCTCATCAGAAATGTTCAAAAACGACTTGTTCACCGGACTTAGCCCCTTGCGGGAGCAGGATCCTGAAGTAAGGATCTTTGAAGTAGCAGTTTAAACGCTCTGCCCTTGTGCCAATGCCTTGCGTACCGCCTTGGCAAACTGATCGGCACAGGAAGTTCCCTTGCTGCGGCAAAGATTGCCTTCAAGACAATCAGCCGCAGCTTTCGCATCCATTCCCTCAGTCAGCCTGCCGACTGCTTTTAGGTTACCGTCACATCCGCCTAAAAAGCGTACATTATGCAACTTTCCAGTTTCATCAAGATCAAAATCCACGATTTTTGCACAGGTGCCGCTTAAGTCAAAAGTGTAGTGCATAAGATCACTCCAAATGTTCAAAATGACTTTTTAAAGTTCAAACGATAATTGCGTTTGGCCGCTTTAACCCAGGCTTTGGTGCGCCATCTTATCAACATGGCTATACCGCGCGTCCATTCGTCCGCGCAAAAGCCTATCCATACTCCCAATAGCCCCATGTTGCAGTAAATAGCAAGAAAAGAGCCCAAGGTTGCGCTGATCCCCCACATTGACAATACGGCCATGATCACAGGAAATTTAGTATCACCTACGGCTCGTAAAGAGTTAATGATGATGATATTCAATACTCGTCCCGGCTCCATGACGGCCGTAAGCAAAAAAATCGGGGTAGCCGTGGCTAAAACTTCTTCTGAATCAGTAAAACATGAGAAAAAGAATTTTCCTGAAAACAAAGGAACGCTTACGGCCAGCAAAACGGTAAAAATTACTCCGAGCTTTACCGAACGCATCAGCTGTTTATAAGCTAGATCCAGTTTCAAGGCTCCTGCATAGTGAGCAACCAAAATTTCCGTACCCGTGGATATCGAAATCGACCACAGACACATGATCATACTCATCTGAAAGTAAATTCCGTGAGTTGCCAAAGCAACCGCACCTAACGATGCCACTACTGAAGTCATGAACATGTATTGAGTATGCCAAGATAGATTTTCACCGGCTCCAGGCAGACCTACATTAAGCATCTGACGCAAAATTCTGCTCTTGATAGAAAACAGAAAACGCGGAACGATACGGAAGCGTATTACCCTGCGCATCATGTAGAAAAAAACAAATACGCAAAC
>JALEXT010000056.1 GCA_022779845.1 Succinatimonas sp. | reverse complement strand
GAACAGCGGATTGGTATCGTCACCAAGACCTGTGAACAGTTCTTTTAGGTAAGAGGTTTTGTCGACATAATAGCCGTTGCGTTCGATGAGATCTGCAAAGTTCTCACAGCCGTTTTTGAAAACAATGCCCGATGTCATGTTTTACTCCGTCATTTTTACCTGCATTCATTCTAGCATCACTGTACAGATTTCACGGTTATTGTTCACTCGTTTGAAAAGAGGAACAATAACCGTGTTCATAAGATCAATTTTTAGGTCAAATTTCAAAACATTTGTTTTGGCTGTTCTTTTGAAATCGCTTAAAAGCTAAACAGCAAGCTTCTTCAGAAGTTGTGTACATACCGATTGCATTTTTTTAAGATCCTGAATGTTTACGCATTCGTCTATTTTGTGTATCGATGCTCCGCAAGGACCGATCTCCACGACTTCACTGCCTAAAGGTGCAATGAAACGTCCGTCAGAGGTTCCGCCTGAAGTTGAAAGTTTCGGCTCAAAACCGGTTTCTTCTTTAATGATGCTTTGCAGTGTGTCTAAAAAAAGTCCTTTTTTGGTGAGAAAAGGCAAACCGTTCAGACGCCATACCGGTTGTGCTTTTATTTTGTATTGAATTAGCAAATCATTAAAAATCTTTTTGATGCTCTGCGGAGTTTGTTCTGAATTGAAGCGCCAGTTGCACATAAAAAAGCAAGATCCAGGTGCCATGTTTTCAGCACCGCTTCCGCAACGAATATTGGTAATTTGAAAAGAGGTTGGAGGGAAAGCTTCGTTCCCATCGTCCCATTTTTTTTGACTGAGAGCTGCCATCAATAAGGCGGCATGATGAGCTGCATTGTCGCATTTTTCAGGATAGGCAACATGTCCTTGAGTTCCCAACACGGTGACGTCGCAAGAAAGTGATCCGCGTCTGCCTATTTTGAGCTGATCGCCGAATCTTTCAAGAGCAGACGGTTCCCCGACTAAGCAGTGATCGGGAATGAGAGAGTGTTTTTTAAGATATTCGGCTACAAACGGAGTACCGCCTTTGGCATCGCCTTCTTCGTTTGAAGTTAAAAGCAGTCCTACGGTTCCCCGGTGATTTGGATATTCCCCGACAAAATCTGCCAAAGCCAAAGTCATGGCGGCATCTGAGCCTTTCATGTCGGCGCTGCCGCGTCCATACAGTACGGTAGCATCTTTATTTTTAGTAACGACGGCGTCAAAAGGTGGGTGGGTCCAGGCTTTTTCATCTCCAGGAGGTACAACGTCGGTGTGACCTAAAAACAGTATGAAAGGATGTCCGTTGCCGTGCAGAGCCAGAAGATTGTCAGTCTGATTTTCCTTAAGAGTCAGACAGGAAAATCCTTTTTCCGACAGTATCTCTCTGATAACAGTCTGACAGCCGTGATCATCCGGGGTTATCGAAGGTCTTGTGACAAGATCCTGAACAAGTTTTAAAAGCATATCTGACATCGCTACTTTGTGAAAAGAAAAAGACCGCCTGTCAGGCGGTCGGTTTTATGTTGTTTTAATCTTCGGTGGGGTATTGTAAAAACAGTTTGCGTTCAAGTTTTAAAAATGGATAAGCACTTGCAGAAAGCTCTTTTACCTTAAGAGCATCTTCCTTGCCGTAACGTACGCGCTGGAGCAATTCCTTATCAGACGGAGTAAGTTTTGAACAGGCCTCATCATATTGACGCATGAATTGTTTTGCCAGGAGATCATCCCATTCAAAAACTGTAGATACTGAACGCAGAATATACATCGAAGGCATATTAACAACGATTACGCATTCATTCTCAAGCTTCTTTAGAAAATTTTCGGCAGCGTCTTCTGCTTTGCTCAGATCTACAAATTGATAGGTCTTTTCAGGGGTGCCGGGCATCAATTCAACTAGATCGTGATCATGCTTTTTTAAAAACACTGGAGTGATGTCGCTGTCACCAGATTTTTCAAGAATTGCTGCACGTACGGCATCCGAACAGTAAATGACGGGTTTTTTTGAAAAAGCACTTAAAAGATCGCAGATATCGGCGACGTCATATTGCAACTCACTGTCAGGAATGTTGACGGCTAGAATTGCATTTACCTTGTTTTGCGGATCGCGCATCACTTTGTGTGCATCAGGAGGACAGGTAGGTTCAAAGCGTTGAGGCATGGACATGAGAAATCACCTTATTTCTTTTATATAAATGTGTTGCAAAATTTTACATCTTACCTTAGATGTATGTAACTAGCCAACGATCCCGCCTAAAACTTCAGCTATGTATTTATATGACTTTGGTGGGGGTAAACAAACTTAAGCTGAGGGCAGAAATTGCCAATTGATTTTTTTATAACGCAAAGAAGTATATCAGTACAAAAATTCAAAACCATGTTCTTTTAGGTTCGGATATCGACGGTTTGTATAAAAAGGCAAAATTATTTTTGATTTAAAATCAAACTAAAATTCCAGCATGAAAGTGCAAGGACCGTCATTAATAAGACTGACCTGCATGTCAGAGCCGAAAATTCCTGTGGCAATTTTTCCTGGGAGAATGCTTTTTGCGTAGTCTACGGTAAGTTCGTAAAGCTTTTTTGCCTGCGCAGGGGGCATAGCAGGATCAAATCCGGGACGATTGCCGCTTTTAAAGGTAGCACAAAGCGTAAATTGGGAAACAATGAGCAGTTCTCCGTCAATATCTTGCAAAGAGAGATTCATAAGTCCTTTTAGATCTGAAAAAATGCGCAACTTTTTGATTTTATCCAGAGCTTTTTTGGCAGAGTCAAACTGATCACCTTTGGCAAAACCGATGAATATTAACAAACCTTGATTGATGGCACCGCATCTTTGTCCGTCTGCTGTAACTTCGGCTTTTTTTACACGTTGAATCAGGATCTTCATTTAATACGGTCATTTACTCCTTTAAATGCTTGCAAACATTTTTTTCGTTATTTTTGTTTGAAAACAATAAAATTTTAAAGCCGGTTTAAACATCAGTTGATGGTTAAGCATAGAACAGTATGTGAACAGCTTAGCAGAATTTGCTACAATCACGCTTTAGTTGCAAGCAAATTACAAAGTTTTTGCTTGATTAGGTTAAATTAACGCCCTCGGAGGGTTATCTCAAGAGGGCTATATAAACGGACGACACATCAGTCCGTATGCATTTTAAAGGAGTTCCACGTGGGATCTCAGGATAATCTTTCAGAGAAGAACGCGGCAACGGAAAACACTCAGGTGACCGAGCAACAAGACATGCAACCGCAAACTCAGGCGGCAGTAGACGCAACGACTGCTCAACAAAATGTCACAGATACCAAGTCTGTCAATGTTCAGCCGGATGGATCGCGTTTTGATCACATCAAAGAAACCTTGGAACTTCTTTATGAGCTTTTTCCTCAGGCTTTCATCAAAGAAGGAAACTGCAAGCCTCTTAAGATAGGCATTTTTGCAGATTTAAGAGAAGCCATCGCAGGTCGTGATGACGTTACCGTCACCAAGGTAAGAGCGGCTCTTAGTTATTACACCAGCCGTTTGCGTTATCTCTTTAGCTTAAAGGAAGGAGCAAAACGCGTAGGTCTTGACGGTAGCGAAGGCGAGGCCGTTTCAAAAGAGCATGCTGAGTTTGCCAAAGCTAAGTTTGACGAGATCAACGGTAAGCGCAAAGCAAACAGAAAGCCCAAGACTCAGTCAAAAGACAATCGCAAAAATGCAAACGGCAGGAAGCCTTTTAATGCTCAGAGAAAAAAGCGTCCTGAGTTTAAGATCCCGGGTCGTAAAGCCGATGTAAGCGAACTTTTGGTCGGTACCGAGGTTTTAGTACTTTCATCAGAGCAACATTATGTGCGCGGAGTTATTGCCGAGGCTGTATCCGGCAATGCCGCAGCGGTAACATTGCGTAC
>JALEXT010000210.1 GCA_022779845.1 Succinatimonas sp. | reverse complement strand
CGACTTGTACGCGAAAACGCATCAAACCGTATTCTGAAAATATTGAACGCAGTTCCTGAGTTTTGGATGCATAGCGACCGTCAAGAGGGGAGACGGCGGTCAGAGCGGATAATTCCATGGTGATTTCCTGAAGTTAGCTAGTTTTTGATGGTGTGTGAAAAACAATTCATACTTTCATCAGTTACGGACAAGATGTTCCTGAGCGCATTGTACTATGCGACCGCGGTGAAACAAGAGCATTAACTTTGATGCTCCCAATTGGTCCCAAAGCACGAACCCGCGTATGGCTGCAAGCAATAAAGTACGGATTTTTTCCTGATTTTCAGAAATTTTAAGGCATTCTTCACGTCCGGGGATCAAAAGTTTGGGGCAGTTTGGCGAGATCACCGACTGGTAAATGCTTGCGCATTCACGCAAAACGTCCTGACGTAACACGGCTTGCAAGTCTCCGTCCATAAATCCCTGATTCTCTGAGATCATGCGATCATGAAAAGCATCGATACGGTTGCCAAGTTCGTTGAATACTTCTTTACGATTTTGCAGTGCGGCTGATAATGCCATGATCTTGTTAAAAAGCATCAAAATGGCCAAAGGATCATTGCTTCCGTCCGAACTCATGCCTGCAAGTCCGCTTTTTGAAAGAGAAGTGGCAACCAACTCAAATCCTGCGGTTAATTGATCTGCAGTGTAGATGTCGTCTACGGTATCAGGTGTGGTTACGCCTATGGCGCGGATCACGGTTGCACAGCTGCGTTCGTCCCAAAATCCGGTATTGGCAATACGTTGGATTTGAGCACAACACTGAAAGACTGCTGCCAGTGCGCGTGTTTGATTTTCTATTTTTTGTTCAGCCATATAGCCTCTTAATGAATCGCGGAGGCGATTACAGCACCTCCAAGACAGTCCTGACCTGCATAGAATACCACCGACTGTCCCGGAGCTACGGCTGCAGTAGGAGATTTAAACATTACTTTCAGTCCTTTTTCATCACGTATTACGGTGCAGGGGACGTCCGGTTGGCGATAGCGTATCTTACAGGTACACTCAAAAGGAAGTTCGGGACACTCAACAATCCAGGTTTCGTTTAACGCGGTAAGTCCTTTGGCAAATAGTGCCGGATGATTGTGACCCTGAACTACAATAAGTGTGTTGTTTGGAATGTCTTTGTCGGCAACATACCATGGTTCACCGTTGCCGTCTTGTTTTCCGCCTATGTTAAGACCTTTTCTCTGTCCTATCGTTGCATACATAAGACCGTCGTGTTCACCAATTACTTTTCCTTCTATGGTTTTTATAGGTCCTTTTTTTGACGGAAGATAGTGGGATAAGAATTGGTGAAAGCGCTTTTCTCCTATGAAACAAATCCCAGTGGAATCTTTCTTTTGAGCTGTGGCAAGTCCGCGTTGAGCTGCCATGGCACGTACCGTCGGTTTTTCCAGATCTCCTACCGGAAAGAGCACGCGGTTTAAAACTGATCCGTCTATGGCATGCAGAAAGTAACTTTGGTCCTTTTTGGGATCGCTGCCGCGCATAAGATGTGCTTCCTTGGTATTAAAGCTGCGGCGGCAGTAATGACCTGTAGCAATAAAGTCGGCTTTGAGATCTTCAATGGCGTAATCCATAAATGCCTTGAATTTGATCTCTTTATTGCAAAGTATGTCAGGGTTCGGAGTACGGCCTGCTTTATATTCTGATAAAAAGATTTCAAAAACTCTGTCCCAGTATTCTGCGGCGAAATTGATGGTTTTAAGTTCTATGCCCAAGGTATCGCAAACTGCCTGAGCATCGGCTCTGTCGGCAGCTGCCGAGCAATAGCTGTCCGTATCATCCTCTTCCCAATTTTTCATGAACAAAGCGGTAACTTTCATGCCGTGTTCTTTTAAAAGTGCCGCACTTAAAGATGAATCCACTCCGCCAGAGACTCCAACTACCACGGATTTGCCTTCAAGTTCTTTCCAGGGAATGTTTGGGTTGAGATTTTCAAAAGTCATAAGGATGCTCGCGTTGACAATTTAAGGACGGATGACTGAGATGATATCAAGCGGATAGCGTTTGCCGGCCAAATAATCATTCATACAATTTCCGACTAGTCTGGTGCGCCACAAATCTTTTTTTTCGTATATTTCCTCGCGGGTATACCATCTGACGTTTAAAATTTCATGATCAGGATCCTGTGCTTTTAAATGCTCCGGGATCTCCTTTAATTTGGCTGCAAAGCAAAAGCGCTCTATGGTTTCATTTTCTTTTACGTAATTGTAAATTCCGGTCAGAGCGGTTAGTTCGACTTCGCAACCGCTTTCTTCACGGCCTTCACGCAACGCAGCTTCCAAAATACTCTCTTTTGCTTCTATGTGACCTGCAGGCATGCCGAAAACCAGACGGTTGTTCTGATCTTCATTAAATTCCTCAACCATGAGAAAACGATTTTCATGTTCAATAATGAGTGCAACGGTGGCGTGGGGTTTGAATCTTTGTGACATGATCCGCTTTGAAATCCTAAAATAAAACCACCGTCAGGCTAAATGACCACGGAAGCATGATTCAAAGGGAGTGCTCGGTCTTGCCGGCAGTGAAACTGAAAGAGGAATGGTGCGCCCTAATAGACTCGAACTATCGACCCCTACCGTGTGAAGGTAATGCTCTAACCAACTGAGCTAAGGGCGCACTGCGTTAAGACAGTGCGCATTATAGGTTCAATCATTTGTTTTGTAAAGTTCTTTGAAAAAATTTTTATAAGATACGGTTGCTCAAGTGTTTTGGTACTGTTTTTATCAAAAAAGCGCCGTAAAACCCCGGGCTTCAGCCCGGGGATATAAGGCGCCTAATCGGGGGTATTCTGGTTTTCAATGTATTGTCTGATGATAGAGATGGGAGCTCCGCCACAGGACGCCGCGAAATAG
>JALEXT010000160.1 GCA_022779845.1 Succinatimonas sp. | reverse complement strand
CAAGTATCAAAATTATTGGACACTTTGTTCGGATCTTTTCGATGTTCTTTGAGGATCTCCAACAGGAGGAGTTAACTTCCCAAAGAATTCTGAAGACATATGGATTCACGCCAATTCAAGGTCAGAAATAAGCTCATCAAGTATGGTGAATTGATATAAATCAAGCAGTTATCTATAAGACTACATTAGTACCAACATAGGTGAAAGTTATAATTCATCGAATGTCATAAATTAAATGACGTCAAAATTGAAGATGCCTTCAAAAATCTCCGATTGTTTTTATGCGTAAAGAATCAGAAGATCCTTTTTCAGTTTAAGATATAGGAAATTAGATCTTTTGCAGGAGATTGCAAGTGCTGGCACCGATCATCGAAGAAGACAGATTGGTGGATCTCGTAGAGAATTCAGGGATCCAATTTCTGGACAAACAATTCACGCTTAATTTGTTCACGGGAAACGATAAAAAACGTTTCGGATACGGCTATGTGTTGAAAAAAGGTGCTCAGGAGCCTTTGTTTCCCTTAAGTTGTGATGAAGACGGCAGGATGTTTGAGCCGTCATGTCCTGAAACAGCAGTAGATCCTGACGATCCCCGCATTCTCAGTGTGGATACCCGCGATACTTTTACCATCTATAACGGAGTATGGTTCCCCATTCCCTTCTTTGCAGAGAATTTTCTGAATAAGGACGGTGCATTAAATTGCGATCCTTCGGTAGCAGGTCCCTTTAACTGGGCAAGATGCCGTGTCGTAAGAATTAAAGACGACGAAAATTCAAACGGAAATTTATATCGTGCAGTGTTTGCTTTCGACACGGCGGTGCAGGACATCCAAAGTTCCGATTATGCAGCTCCTACACCAGACAATGTAAAAAGCGGAACACGCTATGCTTTAAGTTTAAGTTGCGGATCCGAGCTTTTGAGAGTGCGTCAAAGCGGTATAGCCTGGGGCAGGGAATGGGCAGAGCGGGTGTACAGCGATGCAGCTTTGACAAATCGTTCGCTTAAGATCTCCAAAGAAGCGTTAAAAGACAATTTAAACGACAGAATTGCTGAAGCTCATTATCTCAACATGCTTGCTCTGGTTACCGAATTGTGTCCGCCTCCTGAAATAAGGCTCATTCAACGCGGCAGTGATTGTGTTGAAGGCTCTATAGGCGTAAGTCTGGTGCTTGATATAGGCAATTCTCGCTCCTGCGGTATTTTGATGGAAGATTCTTCAAACGGAGCTTTAAAGACTGCCAGGCTATGTCTTCGTGATCTCAATGCTCCTGAAAATGTCTATGAGGAAGCCTTCGAAAGTCGTGTGGAGTTTTCAAAGGCCAATTTTGACTATGACGGCCGTTCCACCAGATCCGGCAGATCCGATGCATTCAGCTGGCCTTCTTTAGTCAGAACCGGATGCGAATCTGCAAATTTGTCTTCATTAAGAAACGGCAACGAAGGCATGACCGGCAAGATCTCGCCTAAGCGTTATCTTTGGAATGAACGTTCAAGCGGAAATTCCAAGGAATGGCAGTTTAACCCCTACTCATATCAGATCCCGCTCATCGATCGTTTAAGCGGAAAAGTTCTTGGGTACGGACAGCCTGAGGAGGGCGGACCCAAGCGCGAAGCCTTCATGTCTCCTGTAAGTAATTACATCAATTCAAAAGGAGATGCGTTGTTTGCCTGTGATGATCCCGGGAATTTTCACGCCAGATATTCAGGAAAGTCGACCATGACTTTCATGCTCTTGGAGATCTTTTTACAGGCTTTGGTGCAAATAAACAGTCCGGCCTACCGTTTCCGTACCGCTTTTAAAGACACGCCGCGTACTTTGAAAGCGGTGGTGCTCACGACTCCGCCTTCCATGCCTGATCTGGAGCGCGAGATCTTTCGCGGCTGTGCTTATGAAGCCTTGGGCATATTGTGGAAATGTCTGCATTATGATCACAGTGCGGCGGATGAATTTAATTTTGTGACTGTCAAGATGGATCCCAAGGTACCTGAGGTCGTGCTTGACTGGGATGAAGCAGAAGCAGCGCAGATCGTCTACCTTTATAACGAAACGCAGGAGATCTTCGGCGGAAATTGCTGCCGTTATTTAAAATTCTTGCGACGTATCGATGCCGACGGTCGATTTGACGAGCGTGATCGCAATAATGACGGGCAAAGTTGTCACGTTGCCCGCGTGGCATCCTTGGATATAGGCGGCGGCACTACCGACATGGTGGTGACCGATTATTCTTTCCCTAAAAATACTCAGGAAGAGGCCGCCACGGTCAAATCGCGAGAAGTACTGCGTGAAGGGTATAAGGTAGCAGGTGACGATCTTTTACGTGAAATCATTGAAAAAACCGTATTGTCAGCTTTGCAAAGACATGTCGATATCAGCATGCGCGAGCGTGGTCGAAACTTCGGAGTAAAAGCCCTTTCAGCCGTTTTCGGAGAAAAAGGCGTGCAGGATGACGGCGAGCAATTCAGTACTTCGCGTCAGCAGGCAACGCAGCAGATTTTTATGAAGGTAGGCTACAGGATCCTTTCTCATCTTGAACGTTTGAAGCAGGCGCCCTGCGGAGTAAACAACGCCGTGTTGTCAGGATGTATAGAGGATTTTATTAAAGGGGAAGAACAATGCTCGTGCAACGAATGTACTCTCATTCATCCGCAAACATATCCTCTTCCTGAAACGGCCATCACAAAATTTGTAAATGACTGTTTTGCACCTTATATCAAAGATTTTGACATCTTGAAATTTGAGATAAGCGTAGATCTTTTAGCCTTAAGTTCGGAAATAGTTGCACAAAGATCCTGTCTTGCCTCAACGCTTTCCACTTTGGCGGCATTATTTAATCTGTACCGACCGGATCTCCTGTTGCTTACGGGAAGAGTTGCCAATATAGCCGGTATTCGCGAGTTTTTCTTAAGCCGCTGCCAGATCCCTTCAGACCGCCTCGTAAGTCTCAGCTCTTACAGCTGCGGTTCATGGTATCCGTTTGCCAGTGACGGCAGTGCCATAGGCGATACCAAAACAACGGTAGCCATGGGGGCTGCGCTTGCGTATATGCGCCGTTCATCGCAGGCCGTGCGTAATTTCCGTTTTGATTTGTCCATGCCGCTCTCGGCAAGTCCCGTGCGTTATCTTGGGCATATGGATTCATTCTCCCATGTGATTGCACCTTTTTATCGTTTTGCAACCAACAATGAATTTAATTGTGCTAAAGGTGAGCAGGTTCTCTTCGATGAGGACGGCGACAGCATGCAGAGCATAGAGCGTGACAATTCAGGTAATGCCGATGAAATTCAAAGCCGTGAGGATATACACGTACTTCCTGACAATTTAGGTTACAGGCAGTTTTCATCGCCGAATCATCCTGCATCGATGCTTTACAGTATCGAGCGCGAGGAAGATCTTGAAGAGCTGGATGCGTTAAAACGTGCGTCTCAATATACTTTCTTTGATGCAGATTCCGCGGATGCTTTGATCAATGATCAAAGTTATCTTGGGGAGAATGAAAGAGAGCTTTGTCTTCAGGCGCAAAAAGACTTTCAGCAAGCTTTGGCCGCAATAGACAAGAATGATGATTTTCTAAAATATTGCGAAAAATGCCGCCATGATGCTCATGAATCGGCACTCTTGCAGGCTAAAAACGAACAGGCCTCTTCAGAGCCTAAAGGCTTGCTTGCAGCGTTGCATCGTCGCCGTTATGAAGAAAGCGTGAACGCAAGATGTGCAGAGCTTGAACAGCAAAGACAAGCGGAGGTAGCCCGTCTTATCGAAGGCAAACGTCAGGATATGATAGACGAGTGTACGGATAACTTTAAAGCCTGCATTCGAAACATCTTGGCTGACAATTATCAAAGGATCAGAAAAGAGTGTGAAGCAAAATATCTTGAGGTCAAGCGTTTGGTAGACAGCAGTGAAAGCTTTACCTTAAATCTTAGTTTGGATCAGCAGGAAAATAAACGTCCGCCTTATCCAAGACTTGCAAAGCTTTGGAAGGAGCTTGGAAAAGATAAAAATGTCAAATTGCCCAAAGTTTTCAGGTTGAAACTTGATCATGCCTTCGGCAGCGGCAAAGATTACAAAGCTTATGTGAAACTGAAGCTTAAGACCGTAAATTCAGGCGATGAAAATTATTGGACCGATACGGGACGCATTTACTCCGGCATGGCTTTTTTAGGTGATATAAAGAGGTGAGAGCAGTGAACGTTGATAAAGCACAGGAAATTTTTAAGAACTTACCTGCTCTTGCCAAGGATGCCGCATCGTGGCTTGAGGAGAATGCAAAAACTTTAGGAATAGAAAAAGAAGAGTCCGAGCTTTGCGCAGGGTGTTTGCGACTTGCCAACCGATCTGCCTCGGCACTTTCGGTTTTAGGCAGACGTACCACCGTAGGTGTATTCGGAGCATCTCAGGCTGGGAAAAGTTATCTTGTAAATACGCTCTCATCAGGCGGAAACGAGCTTTGTTGCAATTGGGGCGGTGAGCATATCGAATTTATGACTCACGTTAATCCGTCAGGCGGTGATAAGGAAGCTACCGGTGCCGTGACGCGTTTTACCCACGATGTTATCAGTACTCCGCAGGGGTTCCCCGTATGCCTCAGGATCTTAAAGACCTGTGAAGTGGCCATGATCCTCTGCAATTCTTTTTTTAACGACTTTGTGATCTCCAACGAAACCTTGCAAAAACTCGATACCCGTTTTGAAGATGAGCATTTACAGGTTTTTTTTGATGCAATAGAGAATGATCAAAGTCTTCATGCCGATGAAGCAGAAAGCGCTCTTAATGTAAGCCCGGAAGATGTGGTCCTGATGGCTGATTACGTACATGAACATGCCAAAGGAGTATTGGGAACTTTCGATGCAGCATCTCCTTTTTGGACTAAGATGCGCAATCTTGCACCCAATTTAAACGCATCCGGACTTTCAAAGCTCTTTTCCCTGCTGTGGGGCGGTATGGAAGTGCTCAGCGCCTTGTTTGAAAAACTTGCAAGCGAGCTTTTCAAACTTCACGGAGCTGCTACCGTTTATACCGGTATTGATGCCTTCGTACAAAAAAACGCCGACGGCAAACTCATGCAGTATCAAAACGGAACCTTGCTGTCCATCATCACGCTGACCATGCTCTTTTCCGATACTAGGCGCATTAGTACGGCTTTTTATGAAGCAGGAGCATTAAAAACTCAGGAAGTAGGTTTTGCCGCTTTAGCCGCCGCGCTTTTGGAATTGCAGTTTCCCCTTGATAAAAACAGCCGCCTCGGTAATTTTGACGTTTTGGATTTTCCGGGAGCAAGAGCCCGCCGTTCTGACAGTTGTGAAGATTTTTTGAAAAAAGGGCTTAATGAGGAGACGCGTGATGCCGCATCAGAGTTTTTGCGCCGCGGCAAGGTAGCCTATCTTTTTGATCGTTATTCAAAAGATCGCGAAGTAGACGTATTGCTCTTTTGCATAAATTCGGCAAGCCAGCAGGAGGTTTCCTCGCTGGTCACCATTTTAAACGACTGGATCGCCATGAATGTCGGTGCCACGGCGCAGGAGCGCCAAAACAGCGGTGACATCCCGCTTATAGGAGTACTGACCCGCTTTGATCAGGCTTTGGAAAAAGATTTTGAGATCATGGACAAAGGCCAGCACAGTATGGGGCAAAATGTGATGGCGGCAGCTTTGGAGCATTTTCGCAACTGCAATTGGTTAAACGAGTGGAGCAATGGGCAGCAGCACCGGCAGTTCTTTTTGGTACGTCGCCCTGGGCTTTGTTCTTTATATGACAGACAAGGCGAGCATGAACTGTCCTTCAAAGCCGAATTTAAAGATAAGCTCTCGGAATTTAAGCAGGCTTTTGCTTCTGATCCCAATACCGCTCATCTGCATACCGATGCAGCTGCGGCCTTGGAGGAAGTTTTAAAACCAGATGACGGCGGAGCAGGGGCTATTCTCGATCTCATCGAAAAAGATTTTTCAGCTTTTAAAAAGAGCCGTGAGCGTATCTGTGAGGAGATTTTGAAACTCACCGCACGGGAGCTCTCCGTGCTCAGCGTTTATCAAAGCGGTAGCGGCTCAAAAGCGGCAGCCAGAGCCAAAGAGCGCGGCTTAAAGCTTTGCCGTGATTTTTTGCAATGCGACGATATGTGCAGGCTTTTTGCAAAAATCCGCGCCTATCTTGAACCTGATGAAACTGAGTTTGAAAGTCTTTATTTAAACTCCTTTAGTTACGGACGAAACGCCGCCCGTTACGCCAGTGAATGCATAAGCTACGTTGAAAACAAATTGCATTCCTTAAATCAGGGAGGTTTGTTCGCAGCTTTAAGTTCCGAGCTAAACAAGACTTGGGAGCAGGAGAGTTATACCAGAATAAAAGCAGCCGCCGAGACTGAAACTTTAAGACAAAGCTGTTCCTTCTTAAAAAACGATGAAGAAGGAGAGCCGTTCTTAAAGGCAGGTGATCCCCGTATAGAAAAACGTTTTGCCGCCGTGCTCGCTCTTTATGCCGAGGAGATGGTCAAAGCCGTGCATGCAGCGGATCTTGAAAAGATCCTGCGTCAGGCTCTGGAGGAGAACGAGCAGGCTATAGAAGATCCTTCGGTGCTGGCAGCCGTGCAAAGCAGGGTGGCAAGACAGAAGATCTGCGAGTTCCTATTATTTTTAGGTTTTGATAACAAAGATAAAAATTGTGAATTGCCAAGAAGTTTTATCGATCAGGAAGCTTGCGGAAACGGTCCTCTTTTCAGTTGTCAGGTACCGCGTACCAAAGAGCAGATAAGTTCTCATGAATTTGTGGAGACGCTGCCTAATTTAGATGATGAATATCGTAAAAACTGCGGATATTTACTCTTGCTTGAACATCTGACGGCGCTTTTGAATCTCATGGTAACCGTAAATCTCAATGTACAGGGACGCTATAAGTTAAACGCTTTGCAAAGCGATGAACTTGAACGGCTTACCGGAGGTTTTGAACAGGCTTTGAAACAAGGTGCGTAAATACTATGAAAGCAGCTGTAACCAGAGATGAAGGAGTTGCCGCCTTAAAAACCGACGGCAAAGGCAGAACTTCACTTGACATCCCTTGGGCTTTTATAAAGGAAAAAGATGATGAAGGGCTGGAGCTTCGTTTTCAAAATGATCAGGGCGAAGACATCGTTAAAACCACCGTGTACGAGTGTTATGACAAAGTAGGATTTTTGTCGCTGCCTTTAGGACAGGAAGTGGTAAATGCTTTGGTTTTAAGCTCAGGCAATCAAAGCTTTTATTATGTGTACGTAGCAGGATTGCCCAAAGCTCTTAAAGCCGTAGTAAACGGAACTCTGACTACCGCTTTTGTCCATAAAGAAGAAAGCCCTGCCACTTTTAAAGATCAGGAAGTCGGTGCAGCAGAGCCTGCCATCGATTCACCTAAGCTTGCGCAAGGGAGCGAACCTAAAAAGGCAGGAGCGGCACTGCTTGTAAAGATCCTGCTTGCATGCGTATCGTTGCTGGTATTTGCAGCTTTGATTTGGTGGTTTTTCTTAAGGGAAGGGGAGGCACAAAAAAACATCGCCGCAGATCCTGCAGCAACGCAAAAAGAACAGCCTGCAGTTGTTGCCAAAGATAATGTCGTACCTCAGTCAAAAAACGAAAGCAATGTTTGCAAGCTCGGTTTTTCTCAGGATGACAAGGCTTTGCTCGATGCCTGCATGGCATCAAAACCTTCAGATGAGGAGTTGTTAAAACTTGCTTCAGCCTCATTTGCAAAAGGTCGCTGTATGATCGGCACGCGTATTTATTCATCGCTTGGGCGCACCGGAGCAAAAGGCGCAGCTCTTGCTTATGCCAGGTTTTTTGATCCTAAGTCAAATCAGCAGTCAGATTGTGTGAAAAAAGACGGATCACAGGCCAAATATTGGTATGAAAAATCTTTGAAGTCTTCAGATCCTGAGGATGTAAATCAGGCCAGGGAAGCGCTTAAACCATGAAAAAGATCATTTTAGCAACCGTATTGTTAAGTGCGGTTTCGTCGTTATGCGTAAGTGAAGCCTCTCCTTTGCTTATGGATGGAAAAAAATCCATTTATGAGCGCGTGCTTACCACTCCTGAATGTCGATTAAAAGCTCAAACAGGAGATCAGGACGGTAAGGCCGTTCCCGCTTTTACCCGTTATTACGTCTATGAACGCAATGCCAAGTGGCTGAAAGTGGGAAGTGATACAGCCGATCACATTGCAGGTTATATAGATTCATCCTGTGCAGTGCCTTGGAAAGCTCAGACGGCTTTGATGTTCACCAATCCTGCAGGACGCAGCCGGGCGGCGGTATTTGCATCAAAGGATGAACTTGCTGCTTTGGCAGAAGATCCTGACGGTGCGAAAAAATACCGCGAATTAAACGAAAGCCTTGATAAACAAGGACAGGCCTCGGGAGTGATCGCGCGCGAGCCTGAAAATTACGTCGATTATCAGAAGAATTTTTATCTTTTGCCGGTGCTTTCATCTTCTGAGATCATGCTTGAAGACGGCACTTATGCACGCGAACTTGAGATAGCCTCGGTAACCAGGCAGGGGTTAAAGCAGCAGTCTTCTGCAAATGATCCGGGGCGCATCAAGGCCTTTAAGGCAGCATTGGTATTCGTAATTGATTCCTCCATTTCCATGCAGCCTTACATCGATCGAACCAAGCAGGCGGTAAACAGTATTTATCGTCAGTTGGAAAAGCAACATCTGCAAAACAGCGTCCATTTCGGCTTGGTATCTTTCCGTTCCAATACTCAGGCAGTTCCTGCTTTGCAGTACACTTCCAAAACTTTTGTAAAACCGGGGGAAGTGTCAAGCGCGAAAGCTTTTGAAGACAAGGTTCGCACGCTTTCGCAGGCCAAAGCCTCTTCAGCTTTGTTTGACGAAGACGCTTATGCCGGGATCAATACCGCTTTGTCCGACATAGATTGGAGCGGCTACGGCGGGCGTTATATAGTATTGATCACCGATGCCGGAGCAATTTCAGGCAGCGACAAACTTTCATCGACTAAACTTGATTCCAAAGAACTGCGTCTTGAGGCCCGACATCAAGGGGTAGCCGTCTATGCTTTGCATCTTTTGACTAAGGCCGGAGAAAAAGCAGGAGATCATGACAAAGCCCGCTCTCAATATGAAGATCTTACCTATAACGAAGTGGTCCAAAAGCCTTTGTACTATCAGGTTGCAGCAGGAGATGTAAACGCCTTCGGCTCTATGGTCGACTCCTTGGCCTCATCCATAGCCTCGCAGGTAAAACTCGCTTCTGAAGGAAAATTGGGAACCGGATCTGCGGATATGAGTAAGAGCAGCATGGATAACGATCTTGAGCTCTTGGGGCAAGCCATGGTGCTGGCTTATTTAGGAAGCAGCGGATCTGCAAGTGCCCCTGCTTTTTACAAGGGCTGGATCTTAGACAGGGATCTTGGAGCCCCCACCCGCAGTTGCGCAACTCCGGTGGTTTTGCTTACCAAATCCGAATTATCTGATTTAAAAGACGTAACTGCCAGAATTTTGGATGCGGCAGGGCGCGGGATTTTAGCTCCTGACGATATGTTCGCGCAGTTGCGATCGGCTGCCGCCGCCATGGGACGCGATCCCAATGCTTTAAAATCGCAAAACAGCCTTAAGCTTTCCGAGATGGGGTTATTAGGCGAGTATTTGGAAGATCTTCCTTATAAAAGCCGTATTCAGGAGCTTGATGAGGACAGCTGGAGCGCGATGGGTCCTGATGAGCAAAACCGCCTCATTGAAGA
>JALEXT010000159.1 GCA_022779845.1 Succinatimonas sp. | reverse complement strand
TTGGACAAAGTGATCACCCCGGGAGCTTTCGTAGCTTTCCTTTCGGCTCTCATCATGCTCTATACCCCGATAAAAAGCATAGGTAAGAATTACATCAACGTGCAGAAATCACTGCTCGCGCTTGATCGCATCTATGAGCTTTTGGGTGTGTCTTCATACGAAGGTGACAATGAGTACGGTAAAAAAGATCTTGACGGTATTCATCACGACATCACCTTCTCGCATGTTAATTTCCGTTATACGGGAGACGGTCCTGAGGTGTTGCACGACATCTCCTTTACGGTTAAGGCTGGGACCAAGGTTGCTCTGGTTGGAAACTCAGGAGGCGGAAAGAGTACGGTATGCTCTCTAATCCCGCGTCTTTATGAGATAGACGGCGGGGAGATCTCCATAGACGGTGAGGATATACGCAATTTCAAACTGGCTTCGTTGCGTCATAACATGGCCATGGTCTTTCAGGACAATTTCCTGTTTGAGGGTACGGTTAGGGACAACCTTTTGTTGGGAAAACGTGATGCCACCGAAGATGAGATCAAAAAAGCGGTTAAAAGTGCCTATCTTGATGAGTTTTTAGGAAAGCTTGATCATGGTCTGGACTCTGAGATAGGAGAGCGCGGTACCAAACTTTCAGGCGGACAGAAACAGCGTCTTGCCATAGCCCGTGCCGTGATTAAAAACGCACCTTTGGTGATCTTGGATGAGGCTACCTCGGCTCTGGATAACAAATCAGAGAAAGTGGTGCAGAAGGCTTTGGATGAGCTGATGAAAGGCAGAACCACCATAGTCATCGCCCATCGTCTTTCTACGATCATGGATGCCGACGAGATCCTGGTTATAAACGACGGCAGGATAGTAGAGCATGGATGTCACGAGGAGCTTTTAGCACGTGACGGTGCGTATGCCGCTTTGTACCGCTCTCAGTTTTCCAAAAAGAAAAAGCACGGTTCTGAAGAGACCGATGCCGGTAAAGACAGTGAAGCAGCAACGGATAAATCTGTGAAGGTTCATGAAGACAAGTCTGAAAACTCTTCTTCAGTGTTTAAGGCCTAAACAGAGCTCAGATATCAAAACAACTTATTAGATTTGACAAAGATGTTCGGATTTTCTAAAAAGAAAAAAGAAGATACGTCGGGAACCCCAAAGACCAGTTTCCGCCGCGGGTACAAACAGTTTTGGCCTTTTTTAAAACCCTATTGGCCTTTGGCAATATTGGGCATCATCCTTACCATTCCGGTTGGTGCTTTGGATGCGGTGGTCGCATCTTTTCTAAAGCCCTTTATGGACAGCGTGCTCATTGAGCAGGAGCGTGAATTCTCCTCGATGGTGCCTTTTTATATAGTTGGCTTTTCCGTAGTCCAGGGATTTTTCCTTTATACCTCAGGCTATGTAAACTCCTATGTAGGCGGACGCATCGCCCTTGAGCTAAAGCGCAAGCTCTATAAGCATCTTTTGGGAATGCAGACTTCTTTTTATGACAATAATTCATCAGGCGGGGTTTACTTCGGCTTCAGTATGGATGCCGATCTGGCTACGTCGGGGCTTATAGACAATATCAAGCTGGTTTTAACCAAATTCTTCAGCTGCGTGTCGCTTGCCTGCGTACTCGTTTACAACTCTTGGCAGTTGTCTTTATATGCCATCGGCATTCTGGCAATTCTATTCTGGCCCATGGCCGTGGTGCGTGCCAAGGTTCGCAGCATCATGGACGAGTATGTGAAGATGGGTACTACCATAGTCACCAAATATAACGAAACAGCAGAAGGCTCCCGCATCATCAAACTGTTTAATTTGCAGGGCTATACCAGGGACAAATTCAACTGGTTGGTAGACTTCATGTTCAGAATAAGCTTCAAGATGGTCAAAGATACCAACTGGCTTGCTCCGGTAATGCATCTGGTGACCGCTTTGGGAGTCGCCGGAGCCTTGCTTTTGGGCATGCACCTTATCCTTATAAAAGACATCACCCCGGGAACTTTCGTGGCCTTCATTGCCGCACTGCTGATGCTGTATGCTCCTTTGAAAAACATAGGCACCAACTTTATCAGCGTGCAGATGTCGCTTTTGGCACTTGATCGTATTTATCAGAAATTCGGGGTTAAGTCCTTTGAGCAGGAGCCTCAGCAGGATAAAAAGAAGCTCAGAGGAATAAATAAGGAGATAACCTTCAAGCATGTAAACTTCGGCTATAACAAACAGCATCAGGTTTTAAAAGACATCAATTTCACCGTCAGGGCAGGAACCAAGGTAGCCTTGGTAGGAAACTCAGGCGGCGGCAAAAGTACTGTGTGCGCGCTGATCCCGAGATTCTATGAGTGAAGCTCCGGCAGCATAGAAATAGACGGAGTTAACATCAAAGATTACGATCTTTATTCGTTGCGCGATGAGATAGGCGTAGTTTTTCAGGACAATTTCCTCTTTGACGGAACCATCAGGGAGAATTTAACCTGCGGCGATCCTGATATTACTCAGGAGCAAATAGATTTTGCAGTTAAAAGCGCCTGTCTTGACGATGTCATTGCTCAGGAAAAGGACGGTCTTGATACCCAGATAGGCGAGCGCGGCGTAAAACTTTCAGGAGGTCAGCGTCAGCGTCTGGCCATTGCCAGGGCCATCATTAAAAATGCGCCTTTGGTGATCTTGGATGAGGCTACCTCTGCTTTGGATAATAAATCTGAAAAAGTGGTACAGAAGGCTTTGGATTCTTTAATGCAGGGCAGGACCACCATAGTCATCG
Source organism: Succinatimonas sp. (assembly GCA_022779845.1). GTDB lineage: Bacteria > Pseudomonadota > Gammaproteobacteria > Enterobacterales > Succinivibrionaceae > Succinivibrio. The sequence continues at coordinate 1,075 of JALEXT010000159.1, read as the reverse complement.
CTCATCGCCTATCAACGGTTATGGATGCTGACTGTATCTTGGTGGTAAACGACGGCAAGATCGTAGAGCAGGGTACTCACGAAGAGCTTTTAAAAGAGCAGGGCGCCTATGCTGCTCTTTATAAGACTCAGTTCGGAAGCAAAAAGGAGAATGCTGATCCCAAAGTTTAGCTTCCTTAAGCCCCGTGCACCTGAAGACTTGCTCTTCAGGTGCACAGAGCAGAATTCCTTTTCCAAATCAACGCTTTTAGCGTGTTCTTACCGACTCTCTTTTTACTACTTCGGTTTTAAATTCAGGCAGTTTATAGTCCTGATGTTTGTAAAGAGCAAGACTCAACTCGGCAGCACAACGTCCCATCTGGGCAATGGGGTTGGTGATGGTGGTAAGCGGCGGATTAAGACAGGTCGATTGCGGCAGATCGTCAAATCCGGTGATCGACACTTCCTGCGGGATCTTGATCCCGGCACGGATAAAGCGCGCGAGTATAGCCGAGGCTATGGCATCGTTATAGCAGGCAACCGCGTCAAACACTCCGCGTTTTGCCAAGAGCTTTTCTGCCGCAGCATTTCCCCCTTCAAGACTGGGTTGCTCGTGCAGTATGAGATCCTGATTTATCTCAAGCCCGCCTTCACGCAAAGCTGCACAGAAACCTGCAAAGCGCTCTTCGGCATCGAGAATATGGTGCGCAGAATTCACAAAAGCAATTTTTTTACATCCTGCCTTAACCAATTCTTTTACGATCAAATACATGCCGCGGCTGTTGTTGATATTGACGCATCTGTCCTCAAAACCAGCAAGTATGCGGTTTACCAGTACCATAAAAGGATAGTCCTGCATGTATTGGGTAAGGATGAGATCGGGAATGGCCAAGGCATGCACGACTAAACATGCACACTGATGCGACATCAGTGAATTTATGGCTCTGATCTCACGCTCTTCGTCGTGAAATCCCTGCGTTACAAAGAGCATCTTGCCGTCTTGATGGGCAACTTCCTCTGAGGCTTTGACCATGGTTGCAAAATAAGGATCGGTTACCTCCGATACCAATACACCTATGGTGTCCGATCCCTGCTTT
>JALEXT010000125.1 GCA_022779845.1 Succinatimonas sp. | reverse complement strand
GACTTGCCCGGCTCGCCTCCCAAGTGAATCACATTGGTGGTCAGCAAGAGGAACCCGCCGAAGATCTCCCAAGAGATCGGTAGGAATCCCCTCTCTTTAGAGAGGGGAGGATGTCAACGCAAAGAGAAAAAGGCGACGCTGTTATTCCTGATATCGGCAGTAAGCATGTTTTCATTGGGAACGGCATACTGCTATTTTGTGGTATTTCGTTTTCTTTTTCCTTTCATCGCCTCCTTTGCTCCGTCGGCAGTCAGCTTTGCCCCTGATGTCGACGCATATTTAAGTTTCATGCTGCGTATGTTTGCGGCATTCGGTCTGACCTTTGAAACCCCGGTGGCGGTGTTCTGTCTGGTTAAATTCTCATTGGTATCGGTAGACAGATTAAAAAAGATAAGGCGTTACGTATTGGTAGGATCTTTTGCCGTGGCGGCAGTGCTGACTCCTCCTGACGTTACTTCGCAACTGTTGCTGGCTTTGCCTTTGACTTTGCTTTATGAGTTAGGAGTGATGATTGCATCCTTTGGCATAAGAAAACCCAAAGTTCTTAAAAGCATTCCTTCAGTGTGAAGAAAAGTGAAAAAAGGCGGCACGGTGCCGCCTTTAAACATGCTATTTAAGCCTTTCAAGTTTTGCCATATAAAAACCGTCAAAACCTTCTGAAGGCATGATGTGTTTGTCTTCCACAAGACGGTATTCGTCAGGATGTTTGGCTAAAAACTTCTCTATTTGTTTTTCATTCTCCGAAGGCATGATGGAACAGGTTGAGTACACGACGATCCCGCCTGCTTTAACCATCGGTGCGTAGCGCTCCAGGATATCTTCCTGCGCAAAAAGGATCTCACGCATTCTTTCACGTCCGTCGCGCCATTTTGAGTCAGGCATGCGTCTTATGACTCCGGTTCCAGAGCAGGGGGCGTCGATGAGGACTTTGTCCGCAGCATCATGCAGGCGTTTGATCACTTTGGTAGTATCGATCAGTCTGGTTTCAATATTGAAAGCCCCGGCTCTGCGGGCGCGTTTTTTCAGATCCTCAAGTTTCCACTCTTCAGTATCCATGGCAATAAGCTGGCCTTTGCCTTCCATCAGGGCGGCAAGATGCAGCGTTTTGCCGCCTGCACCGGCGCAGGCGTCGATCACCCGCTCACCGCTTTTAGGATCTAAAAATTCCGAAATCTTTTGGGAACCTGCATCCTGCTGTTCAAATTTTCCTTCACGGAAGGCTTTGGTTCTGAACAGTGCTGAATTTGAGGTAACCTCAAGAGCTACCTGTGAACCGCCTACCTGGCGGGTGACCGTACCCTCTTCTGACAATTGAGCTGCCAAAGAATCGCGATCTGTTTTTAAAGTATTGGTACGGATAAAACGTTTTGCAGGTTCTCCCAAAGCTTTACGCTCGGCAGGCCAGCGCTCTCCAAGTTCTTTGTTCCCCATTTCCTCAAGCCAGATGGGGCAGCCCTGATTCATCAAAGGATCGTTATGAGCTTCGCCTTGTTTTTTCTTAAGACTGCGGCGATCAAAGCCGTCCTCACCCTCAAGTTCCGGCAAAGGCCAGCCTTGTTCTGCACAATATGAAAAAAGCAGACGCTGAACGTGACGTTCAAAGTCAGAAGGACGTTTTAGCCCCGAAACAAAGGCGTAAAAAGACAGACGGCTGAACATGGCATTGATGTGCCTGATGATAAAGCCCTGTTCGACGCTCTCGAGTTTTACCTTTGAAAACCACAGAGCATAGGACCTGTCAAGCGGTTTATGCTCTTCAAGTACCGAGCGCAGTATCGAAAGCACCAGCCTTTGTTGGAAAGCGGAAAAGCCTTTATGGCGAGCGTGAGCTTCATGTTGCTCTGCCGACTCAAAACGGCTTTCTTCTCGTGAAGGTCTTGCGTTTCTCGTACGAGAGAAACGACGTTTTTGATCTGAAAAATGTCCCCGGGCTTTGGCATAAGGCTTTGCTCCTTTAGAGGAGGAGTGAGGCTTTAAAGATAAAGGCTTTTTGCCGTCGGTTCTTTTGTCGTCCATAATTTTGACCTTCACTTGTCTTTTTTATTGCGGCCGCGGTGTGCTTTGGCACCGTAACCTGAATCTTTTAAACTGAAACCTTCGCGGTTTATCCACACATCAAGACCGTTGCGTACGTTTCCTGCCACCAAGGTTGCCGCCATGCTGCTGCTTTTTAACACCAGATCTGCACAGGCCTTAAGACATCCTGATTGAGCATCAAAACGGATTTTGTCTTCATCAAGCAGTTTTTCTCTTAATTCCGTGATGTGCTTAGGTACCGATCCTACAGTCTGCAACGTTATTTGTGATCCTTTGATGATCACGAAAGCAGGATGAGATCTAGGACCGGTAGGATATCCTTGAGCGATGACGTTTTTTATCCTGAAAGTATAGATTTCGTGCTGACTTAAAGAAGCGGTGCAGTTTACCATGTCTTTTAATCCAAGCAACGATTCGTACAGCTCAATCGGCAGTACTGCATGGGTTTTGTTGCCCTTGCTGTCGGTCAGAAAGTAAATGCTTTGCGCGCTCATGGTATGTGTCCGTTTCCGTACACAGAATATCAGAAAAAATCTTTTTTGCAGAAGTTTGACAAAGTTGGGAAATTTCTGCTTCACCAAGCTTTTCTTTCGTATTTTCAATATATGAAAGAAAAACATTAATGTACGCTATAATTGACTCAGAAGCGGTGAATGCCGATTTATATGAAGTCTTTTGAGGGAAACTTATGATTTATCTTGCCAGTTTTGTCATGTTTTTATTTTTTGTTACGGCAATGGCATTTGGCATGATCTTGAACAAACGCCCTTTAAAGACTGAAGACGAGGCCACTGCAGCTATTTTGGAAGGTTTATCCTGTGCAACATGTCACAGTACTTTATGCGGCTTTGCAGGAAAGAAAAATCACAGTCCCAGAGCCAACTGCGATGGTCAGCAGGCCATTCCGCATAAAAATGTTTAAGCTCTGACGTTTCACTATTAGGCGGCTTTTCAGGCCGCTTTTTCATGTCGAAAAATCAGTTCGGACAAACAAGGTATTAACTTATGGCGTCACAAAATTACGGAACTACCTGGTGGGGACAACGCTGGCTTAATGCATTAAGCGGCATAGATTATGAAAACCGTATCCCGAGGGGTAAAACCTACGCCAATACCGGAAAAGTGTTCAGACTGGAACTTGATACCAACCGAGGTATTATCAAGGCCCGCGTCAAAGGAAATTACGATCCTTTTTATTCAGTTCAGTTGAAACTGCCGCGTTTTTCCCTAGATGAAATCGACCGATTGGTAAAAGATATCTCAAATTCACCCGTGATCCTGGCCAATCTTTCTGCACGCAAGCTTGATCCTAAGATAGAAGAATTGGCAGAAAAACGCGGGATCTCCATTTTTCCAAAGCGTTGGGATGATTTGCAGGTATCTTGCTCCTGTCCTGACTGGGCCGTACCGTGCAAACATATCGCTGCCGTCATTTATAAGATAAGTCAGGAAATAGATGCCAATCCTTTCATTCTGTTCGAGTTAAAAGGTTTTGATTTAGTTGCCGAATTAAAAGAACACGGGGTGGATTTTGAACAGGTCGAAGAGACGGAAATGCCCACGTGGAAGCAAATGCTTCAAAGAAAGGGCAATACCTGTAAATTGCCGCTTAGCAGTTTAAAAAAACTCTCTTTTGCCGAAATTCCGCCGCTTTTGGATTCGGTGATGGGAGTTTTTGCACCTTCTCCTGCCGGTTATACCGGAAGTCCGTTGCGCGATGTGTTGCAAAAGGTATTGGTAAGAGCACAGAAAAAAGCTGCCGCCGCCTTAAAGGACAAGACTGATAGGGATGTACCTTCGTGGAATGAGGATGAAGCTTTAGTTCGCCTTGATTCTTGGGGTAGAGTTCATTTTGCCACATCCCTAAAATGGACCGTATACCCTAATACGGGCTCGGGAGCTGCCTACAGCGAGCAAATTCGCAATGTAGGAGATGAGCTTACTGATGAAGGCGTGAGCCCTGAAAATATGTTCTCAGGCGCAATCGATCACAATGCTCTGCAGGATGCCCCGGAGGCCATGGAAGCCTTGTACGATATTTGGCTTCTGGCTACCAAATTAGTAATGCAGGGCGCAATCATTCCCCAGATCTATGAACCCATAGACGAGAATTTCATCATACGTTGGATCCCGGCTTTCATGTCGCGTGAGATCAGCAGGATCACGGACGAGGCAGGCAGAGCCTTGCTATCTTTGCCGCAAGAGGTTTTGCTGGTGGACAGACGTCCTGAGGAATTGTCAGGTAGGGTGCTGGCAGAGGCTTTGTTGGGAGTCTTTATCGACGGTTACGTAATAGATTCCTATACTTCGTCTCCCCTGTATACGGCAAGCGATCCTGATGCGCTGGCACCTGAGATCAAGGCATTACTTCTGCGCGAGGTTGTGGATACGGCCGATCTCATCGCAGGCGAACATGTGCGCATGGGACTTGAGTCCTGGCTTGCACCTCTTTATCTTGAAGATCTTAAGGTTAAACCTGTAGTTATCTTGCAGGATTTGACTTTGGGATCACGCGTAAGTCTTGACGATCTGGTGGATAACGTAAGAAGTGCCGGCGAGACTGACGATGACGAAGAGAATGCAAAAGAAAAAGATCTCTATGTAGATACCGCTCAGTCTCCTGAGTTTACGGATAATTTTTCAGATGAGCAGACCGAAGTAGAACCTGAAATTGAAACCGAGCTTATGCAGGAACACAAGACAGGCTCAGGCGATCTCTTTGCCAACGAAACCGGTATAGGCATAAGCATGGGCTTTAACCGTGTGGATACCGACGGAACTCCTGACGAGCTGTTTATCCCGTTAAAGGACGTTTTGGAAGATCCTCAGTACGGCAAGATCCGTTTTGAATGCATGCGTACGGTATCACGCTTAAGCGCCATTTGTCCGCAGTTAAGTTCGCTTTTGGAAAATCACGGCGGTGAAGGCGTGATCGATCTTGATTCACTGGCTTCGGTGATCCTCTCCTCAATTCCGGCCATGAAGCTTCTGGGAGTAAGACTGATAATCCCCAGAGCCTTAAACCGCGTGCTCTATCCTAAAGCTTCCATGAAGATTGGCTTGAAACCCGGGGATAATTCCGGCAACAACATGATCTCCTTAATGTCGATGATAGATTTTGACTGGAGCATTGCTTTAGGAGATCACGGCATCAGCGACGCTGATTTTGAGCAGCTTTTGCAATATGAGGGCAAAGTGGTGCGCTTTGGATCGTCTTTTGTATATGTCGATCCGGAAACTACGGCTCGCATAGGCAAAAAACTTGCGTTAAAACAACAACCTTCCAAACAGCGTCTGATTGCAGCGGCGCTTACGGGGCGCTTTGGGGATAATTCCGTATATATCACCAAAGAGCTTAAGGATGCTTTAAAACGGCTTTTGTCGGAGAAAGCCTTGGCACTGCCTAAAGAGCTTAACGCCAAGTTAAGACCTTATCAGGAGCGTGGTTACAGCTGGCTTGTGCGCAATATGCATACCATGATGGGTTCCATCATTGCCGATGACATGGGACTTGGTAAAACTTTGCAGGTGATCTCGGCCATAGAAAAACTGCGTGAAGACGGTGAACTTGATAAAAAGCAGGCGCTCATCGTCGTTCCTACTTCGGTTTTGGTCAACTGGCAACGCGAACTTAAGAAATTTGCGCCCAAACTTACCTTCAGCGTGTTTTATTCTGCAAAACGCAAACTGGATCCGTCTACCAATATCATTCTTACTACCTACGGAACCTTGCGCAGCAGTCGCAAGCTTTTGGCAGAACTTAAATTGCGTCTTATAGCCATCGACGAAGCACAAACTATCAAAAACAGCTCGTCGATGCTGTTTAACGCAGTGAGATCTTTAAAAGCCGATTCCATGATAGCCATGTCTGGCACTCCGGTTGAAAACCGTCTGATGGAATACTGGTCCATCATGGACTTTGTAAATCCAGGACTTTTGGGCAATGTGCGCGAATTTAAAAAGGAGTTTGCCGATCCCATCGAGCGCAACCGCGATGCGGATGCCGCCAAGAGATTACGCCGCGTGACCGCTCCTTTTATCATGCGCCGTTTGAAATCCGACAAGAGCGTTATTTCGGATCTGCCCGAGAAGATCACTACGGATACCTACTGTACTTTAACCCCGGTGCAGGTGGCGTTGTATCAGGCTCAGCTTGATGAAAGCATGCATGCCATGGAGCAGGTAAAGGTAGGCATCGCCCGCAGTGCGGTGATCCTGAATATGATCGACAAGCTAAAGAAGATCTGTAATGCCCCGCAGCATTTTTCAAAAGAAGAACCGCACAAAGGACCTGAATACTCAGGAAAAGCCGAGGTTATGTTCGGGATTTTAGATGAGTTGCACAAAGCCCATCGCAAGGTTCTTATTTTTACTCAATTTAAGGAAATGGGAACTTTGTTGCAGCAATGGATCAAGGAACGTACCGGATACGAGCCTCAGTTCATCCACGGCGGAGTGCATGCCGAGGAGCGAGCCAAAATTGTTGAGAATTTCCAGACCAAACGCTCAGAGCGCATTTTGCTTTTGACTTTAAAAGCAGCCGGTACCGGATTGAATCTTACCGAAGCTTCGGCGGTCATTCATTATGATCTGTGGTGGAATCCTGCCGTCGAATCGCAGGCTACCGACCGAGCTTATCGTATCGGACAAAAACAGAACGTGCAGGTCTATCGTCTGATCTGTGCCAATTCTTTTGAAGAGAAGATCAACGATATGATTGAATCCAAGAAGGAGCTGGCGGAAATGACGGTCAACGTCGGAGAAAAGTGGATAGGAGATATGTCCAACCGTCAGTTGGAAGAGATCTTTACTTTGTCCGATCATCATGATGAGGATGAAGAGACTCCTAAAAAGAGAGGCAGTTCGCGCAAAAAAGCAGCGTCATAAGGATTTTTATGTTTTTTAAGAATAAATTTTTAAACAAACTTGCAATTGTCTGCGCCGGCGGTGTTTTTACCTTGGTGTCAGGTTGTAGCGATCCTACTCCCGTGCCTACTACGGCTTCAGGAAAGACTATGGGGACGTTTTATTTTGTCGAGACCTCAGAGCCCTTTGCAGGCGGCAGCGAGGCTTTGCAAAATCTTTGTGAGCAGGAATATTCACGTATAAGCTCGCTTATTTCGACTTTTGATAAAAATGCCGAGCTTTATAAATTAGATGACAATAAAAGTACCGATCCAATCGAAATATCAGCTGGACTTACAAACATCATCAAAGGCTGTCTTAAGCAGTCAAAGCGTATAGATTTTGCTATGGACGTCACCGTGGGACCTTTGGTAAATCTCTGGGGATTCGGCAAAGACAAGAGGCTTAGCAAGGAGCCTGACGAGCAGGCTATTTTGCAGGCTAAAAAATTGGTAGGACCCGACAAATTCTCTTTAAGCACCGATAATAACGGAAACAACTTTATAACCAAAGCATTGCCCGAGGTGAGAATTGATCTTGCCACCGTAGGAGAAGGTTTGGGAGCCGACGCAGTTGCCGAGGTTTTAAATGCCAAAGGAGTAAAAAACTATTTATCCTCGGTTGCAGGTGCCAGCCGCAGTGCCGGAACCAATCCTCAGGGCAAGCCCTGGCGCATAGGAATAGAAGATCCTTCAACTCCCGATCACAAAGTGTTTCAGGCTGTCTGTCCTTTGGGAATGGCCATGTCCACCGCAGGCTCTTATCGCAATTATTTTAAGGACGAGCAGTCGGGACGTATTTATTCCCACGCAATCGATCCCAAGACCGGTAGACCAGTAGATCACACTACTATGTCGGTAACGGTTATAGCACCTACGGCTTTTGAAACCGACGCGCTTGATACCGGACTTTTGGTGATGGGGGCTGACCGGGCTTTGGAATGGGCAGAGCGTGAAGGCGTTGCCGTATACACCATAGAGATGAAAGACGGCAAAGCAGTAGGACGTTACAGCAGTGCCTTCAAACCTTATCTTGAGTGCAGGAAGTAAGTGACATGCATATTCATATTTTAGGGATTTGCGGTACCTTCATGGGAGGTATCGCCATGATCGCCAGGCAGGCAGGATTTAAGGTAACCGGCTGTGACCGCAATGTATATCCTCCCATGAGCGACGAACTTGGGCGTGCCGGTATCAGCTTGCATCAAGGTTTTGATGCAGAGCAGCTTGATATGCATCCGGATCTCATCGTGGTAGGTAATGTAATGAGACGCGGCATGCCGGTTGTAGAGCGCATGCTTAATGAGAATTTGCCTTATGTTTCAGGGCCGCAATGGCTTGAAGAACACTATTTAAAGCATAAGAGGGTTTTAGCCGTTGCAGGTACCCACGGTAAGACCACCACTTCGTCGATGTTAACCTGGATCCTTGAAAAAAACGGGAAAAATCCTGGGTTTCTCATAGGCGGGATCCCGCAAAACTTCGGTATTTCCGCCCGTAACACCGATTCTTCATGGTTTGTCATCGAAGCTGACGAATACGACTGTGCTTTTTTCGACAAACGCGCAAAATTCGTGCACTATCATCCCTCAGGTCTCATCATGAACAACCTTGAGTATGATCATGCCGATATCTATGAGAATGTGGAGCAGATAGAAAAACAGTTCCATCATCTCGTGCGTACCGTGCCGGGGAACGGTCTCATCGTTGCTCCTGATGATGACGCTCATATAAAAGCTGCTTTACAGATGGGATGCTGGACTCCGGTATCTTTGGCGGGATTAAAGGAAGGTTCTGAATTTTCTTTAAGATCCGTAACGCCTGATCACAGTGAGTTTGAAATTTTACAGCACGGAAAGTTAAAAGCACGAGTTAAGTTTGACTGTACTGGACTTTACAATGCCCGTAATGCTCTTATGGCCTGCGTGCTTTCAGGTTTTGCCGGGGTAGCTTTGCAAGATGCAGCCTCCGCACTTGTCGATTTCCAACTGCCAAAGCGCAGAATGGAGTTAAAGGGCAGGGTGGGCAAAGTAAGCGTATACGACGATTTTGCACATCATCCCACCGCAGTGAAAGCTACTTTGCAAGGTTTGCGCGATCATGTC
>JALEXT010000103.1 GCA_022779845.1 Succinatimonas sp. | reverse complement strand
TGTAGCAATATCTAATAGATTTGAAAAATTTAGTAGATATTTAAAGGATCCAAAATTTCGGAGGCTTCCTTTACTTTACCTTCATCGAGGCGTGAGAGCAGGATAATGTCGTTGATCATGCGTACCAGGGCTGCAGCTTCACGACTGATTTTTTTGTAAAAACTCTGCTCATCTCCTCGGCGAACCAGCCCAGATTCCAAAAGTTCGGCTGCGCCTATGATGGATTGCAAAGGAGTTTTCAATTCATGAGATACGTTGGCGGTAAATTCTCTGCGTTGTGCTTCTGCAAGATGCGATGCGGTCACGTTTACGTATATTAGGGCATATCCTAGCAGTTCCTCATTACCGACACGGCTGATGAAGATGTCGTAAATCTGTCCGTCACGTTCGATAGAGGTTCTCTTGGCGGAAAAATCGTGACTGTCGCCGTCAAAGAGTTCAAGTACATAACTTGAATGATCTAAGTTTAAGAAACTTTTTCCTACTGCAGATGCATCCGCATGCAGTAATTTTCTGGCACTGCGATTTATGGAAATGATTTCTCCTTTTGAGTTCAGGATCACCAGCCCTTCGGTCATGCTGGCAGTAACGGCTGAAATTTCTTCTCTTTGACGTTTTATATGCAGAATTTGCTCGTTAATGTGTTTTTGCTGGGAATCCAGTCTTTTTACCAAAGGAGTAAGTTCGTCGTAAATTTCAGAGTCCAGCGGATGGTCGAGGTCGAGGTCATTTAAGGGGCTGACTATTCGTTTTGCCAGATGAACCGCCAGATAGAGAGAAACCAATCCTGCAAATAAAAGGATCACCACGGTTTCGCCAAGCAGCGTTGCTATGCCTTGAAAGAGTGTGGATGCGGTCACCGAACAGCGCAGAACCTGACCGTTTTCAAGTTTTATAGCATAATAGTCTGTACGTTCTGAAAGAGTATTGGAAATGCGTACGTCGGATCCGTAACCTTGCTGTAAAGCCTCTTTTATTTCTTTGCGTTCAAGGTGATTTCCCATTTGCAAAGGATCGGCCTCGTTATCAAAATATACTGAACCGTCCTGATTTATCAAGGTTACACGATACGGAAATTTTATATCGCTTTTTACTATGTCTATTCCTTCTGTGTTAATGCCGGTTGCCAGGCTTTTGACAAAAGAAGTGAGACTTTTAAGTGAATTGTCTTTAACGGTATTTTGTGCAAGATAAATCATAGCTCCGCAGGAGAGCAGCATAACCGCAAAACTTACACAAAAAATGCTCCAGAAAATTCTGTATTTCATAATCGGGCTACCGGAAGTTAAACAGTGTTTTCAGATGGCAGGCATTAAAAGTTTTTGTTATGTTCCCAAGACGGGAATTCAGAAATGAGAACATCTTTTGAGTTTTGTTCAGATCACGATTCGAGATTACTGGTCAATTTTGTAGCCTAAACCGCGTACGGTTTTGACTATGGATCCGGCTTCACCTAATTTTTGACGCAGTGTCCTTATATGAACGTCTACAGTGCGATTTTCCCCGTCGTATTCAAGATTCCAAATTTTGCCCAAAAGCATTTCCCGTGAATAAACCCGGCTGGGATGACGCATAAGCAGAGCTAGAAGTTCAAATTCTTTAAAGGTTAGTTCAACTGTTGTACCGTTAACCTGTACCCGATGTTTGTCCTCACAGAGACTTACATCACCGATTTTTAAAGTTTCCTCACGTGAGTCTGCGGTACGACGTAAAACGGCTTTAACTCTGGCAGCCATTTCCATCATGGAGAACGGTTTGGTCAGATAATCATCGGCTCCTTGATCAAGTGCACCTATGCGTTCGTATTCGGCGCCGCGGGCAGTGGCCATGATCACCGGAATTTTTTTAGTACGCGGATCTCTTCTTAGGCGTTTTAAGATTTCAACTCCGTTAATATCAGGCAACATTACGTCAAGAAGGATCAGATCCGGATGGTTTTTTTCCATAGCCGCGAAGAAACTGGTACCGTCAGAAAACCCCTCAACTTCAAAGTTGAGGGAACGCAGGGTGTAAATCTCAATCTCACGGATGTCGGTATCGTCTTCAACGCAGTAGATCATCTTAAGACCTCGGTATTAAATTTAATAATATGGCGATGTAGAAAACTTAGTTCTCTTAGCCAGTATTCTAGGTGAATTGTAACGACGGCAGTTTGCAGGAGGATCCTATCTGAGAATTAAGATGGAAAAGATAGTGATCCTCATGCATTCATGCTGATAAGTATGTCAGGCTGAAACACCGGGCTGTTTGCCGGTGATCACATACAATACCCATTGTGCGATATTGCAACAATGATCTGCAGTACGTTCCAAATATTTTGCCATAAGCAGAACATCGAGACTGACACGGTGATCTGGGGTATTGCTCATTTCTTCTATGATGGATTGTTTTACCATCATGAAGTATTTGTCTATGCCGTCATCTGATTTCAGCACGTCTTCTGCAACATGAAGATCGAGTCTTACGAAGGAATCTATGGCCTTATGCATGATCTGACGTACTGATTCTGCCATCTTGATTAAGAGATCAAACGAAGGTCCTACAAGAGTGTAGTCGTAAGTGGTTACGATCTCTGCAATGTCTATTCCCTGAGCTCCTATACGATCTAGATCCGTTACCATTTTTAAAACGGCCGACACCAAACGCAGATCGCTTGCAACAGGTTGTTCTCGAAGGATCAGTGACAAACACAGTCTTTCTATATCACGACTGCGATTGGCCAGATCGTATTTTTGATTGAAGACATACAGTGCACGTTCGCGATCGCGATTTTGAAGTGCGGCAAAATCCTCACCTAAATTTTTCTCGCATACTGAACCTAATAAAATGAATTGCTTGTTGAGTTCATCAAATTGTTCGTCAAGTTTTTTTCGCATTTTGTTTGCATCCTCCGTTAACCGAATCTGCCGGTGATGTAGTCCTCGGTACGTTTGTCTTCTGGCTTTGAGAAGATTTTATCGGTGGGACCGAACTCCACCAGATCTCCTAGCAGGAAGAAAGCGGTGTAATCGGAAATTCTCAAAGCCTGTTGCATGTTATGAGTAACGATGACGATTGAATATTTTTCCTTAAGTTCAAGAGCCAGTTCTTCGATTTTGCCTGTAGAAATAGGATCAAGCGCTGAAGTAGGCTCGTCCATTAGCAGTACTTCTGGTTGAACTGCCAAAGCTCTTGCAATGCAAAGACGTTGTTGTTGTCCGCCTGACAGTCCCAAAGCCGAGGTATGAATGCGATCTTTGACTTCATCATATATTGCAGCTGCGCGTAAAGAGTTCTCCACCAAAGCATCAAGTTTTGCACGGTTTCTCACTCCGTGAGTTCTCGGACCGTAGGCTATGTTGTCGTAAATGCTCATGGGGAAAGGATTGGGTTTTTGAAAAACCATTCCCACTTCTTTACGCAACTTGGAAACATCGATGTCAGAATTAACCAATTCCTGATCGTGGTAAAGAATGCTGCCTTCAAGCTTAACCGAAGGAATGAGATCGTTCATGCGGTTCAAGTTTCTGATGAAAGTTGATTTGCCGCATCCTGAAGGACCTATCAAGGCGGTAATGCTGTGCTCTTTGATATCCATATTGATATTGTGCAGAGCGTGATGATCACCGTACCACTGATTGAACTGTCTTACGGTGAAAATGTTTTTTTCTTCTGTTTTTATTTGTGCGGACATTTAGACACCTTTCTTATTTCTGATGCGGCGTGCGAGTACACTGGCGGTTATGTTGATCGCAAGACTCATGAACATGAGGATGGCTGCGATCACAAAAGCTACCTCAAATTCGCCCTGTTCTTTGGCGTATACATACAGTGCTACTGTAAGGGTGGCACCTGCTGATTCCATGGCATCGAAAAAACCGTTCAGGTTGTGAGCAAATCCTGCGGTAAACAGCAACGCTGCCGATTCTCCCATCATGCGTCCTACGGAAAGAATGCACCCTGTGACTATTCCGTCTATACAGCAAGGCAGGACCACCGTGCGGATGACGCGCCATTTGGCAGCGCCCAGACCGAATGCACCTTCACGATAGCTTTGCGGTACGGTTTTAAGACTTTCTTGGGTGGTTCTTATGATGGTAGGAAGGTTCATGATCATAAGGGTAAGAGCGCCAGCCAAAAGCGAGGTTTTGAATCCCAGAAACTGACAAAATACCAACATGCCTACAAGACCGTAAATAATCGAAGGGATCCCTGCCAGGGTTTCAATGCAGTATTCAATTATTTTTTCGATTCTTGGACGGTTTGAGTATTCGTTAAGATAAATGGCAGTCCCTACTCCCATGGGCAACACCAGTAACAACGCTGCAAAAATGATGTAAACCGTGTTCATGATGTCCGGAAGAAGACCTATGGTTTCGTCTAAATAACTTGGACTTGTGGAGAGTAATTCCCAAGAAAAATAAGGAACGGCTCTTACAAAGACATAAATGATGAGGAAAAATACCAAGGCTATGGTGATTGCCATGCAGGCGTAGGACAACGACAGCATGGTGTCTTTGTAGATCTTTCTTTTTACGGATGAAACAGACATTAGCGTTTTATCCCCTTCTTTAAAAACATATTCAAGATCATGTTGATGATCATGATGAATATGAATAGCGTAAGAGCAATGGAGAACAGGGCTTCGCGTTGCAAACCCGAGGAATAGGACATTTCCGATGCCACTGCGGTGGTGAGGAAACGAACACTTTCAAAAATGGAATATGGCATGTTGGCGGCATTACCTGCGACCATCATTACAGCCATGGCCTCGCCTATGGCGCGCCCTACACCTAAAACCACGGCGGCACTGATCCCGGAGCGGGCGGCCGGTACCACCACTCTGAAAATGGTTTCAATTTTATTGGCGCCTAAAGCCAGAGAGCCCAGCTCGTATTCTTCAGGGACGGCTTCTATAGCTGTGACCGATACTTTGATAATGGAGGGGAGGATCATGATGGCCAAAACGATGATGGCGGCAAAAAGTCCTGAACCGTCAGGAAGAGAAAAAATTTCCTGAATAGCCGGAACCAGCACCAGCATTCCGATGAATCCGTAGACGACGGAAGGAATTCCGGCAAGTAAATCTACTATTGGTTCTACCGTAAGTCTTACTTTTTTAGGAGCCATCTTCGCAAGGTAGACAGCTGAAAAGAACCCTAACGGCAAGCCTATGACAATGGCACCGACGGTACCGTATACAGAAGTAAGAATGAACGGGAGGATCCCGAATTTGGGATGTTCAGCAGTCGACGCCCATTCTCTCCCGAAGAGAAAATCAATGGGACCTATTTTGGCTATGGCTGGTGTACCGGCCAAAACCAAATATACACAGATCATGAGTACGAAACCAACATTCATAATGCCCAGGATCAAAAAGATCCAGTAAGCTATTTTCTCTGTGTCGATAATTTTTTTTCGAGAATTTAACATACGTACAGATCCGATAAAGCAGGCCTTAAAGGCCTGCCCGCGATTACGTGTGGTAAAAATTTACTTGGCGGAAACTACGCCTGCTTTGTCAAACAGAGGTTTGGCTTCATCAGAGAAGGTGTAATCGACAAATTTCTGAGCATCGGCAGAAAGAGTCTTTCCTTTTTTGGTGACCAGAACGAAAGGACGCTGTAACTTATAAGAACCGTTCTTTACTGTTTCTTCGGTTGCTGCCACACCGCCTATAGTCAGGCCTTTGACTTTTTTAGATATTGCAGAAAGCGAAGCATAACCTACGGCATTGGCGTTCTGGGCTACGGTGGTAATGACATCACCAGTTGAGGTTAACTCCTGACGATATTTGCATTTTTCTTTAGTTCCGGTAACGGATTCGAAACCGTCACGAGTACCTGAACCTGCTTCACGACCGATGAGAACGATGGGGGAATCAGCTCCGCCTACTTCTTTCCAGTTAGTGATCTCTCCGCGATAGATTTTGCCTATCTGATCCAAAGAAAGATCCTTTACGGAGTTTTTGTTGTTAACTACAACCATGATGCCGTCTAAAGCCAAGGTTGTACCGACTAAAGTTTTTTCTTCGTCGGCCTTAAGTGCACGTGAAGAAAGACCGATGTCACAACGACCGTCTTCAGCAGCCTGAATGCCGGAACCTGAACCGGTAGGGTTGTAGGTTACGGTAATGTCACTGTTTTTCTTCATGAAAGATTCGGACATTACGCCAATCAGTTTTTCCATGGAAGTTGATCCGTCGGTAGAAACTGTACCTGCATTGGCTTGAGTGCAAACAGCGATCCCAGTGGTTAATGCCAGAACTGTGAAAATCTTTGACAACTTCATTTTTTTTCTATCTCCTGAATTGAACTTTTGATTTTTCTAACTGAGTTCAGGATAAAAAAGAGTTGTTAAACGCTTTATTGAGAAATGTTAAATTTGGGTAAAGAGAGCAAAGAAAATAAAAATGCCCTGCTCAAAGCAGGGCCAAAAAGAATCACCCAAGATCGTGATCAAGCAGCTTTGAAATCACCGCTACGATAGACCTTGCGGATCTTTATTTCCGGTTTAGCGTAAGCCGGCCTTTCATTCATCACCTGTTCAATTTGTTCCTGAGTCATGCCGGCTGCCGACAGTCCCAGTACGCGGTAGGTGATGTAAGGTCTTGCTTGACGTGAAATAGAGTAAAGGACAGTTCCCTTGTCATCAGGAAGATCTAAGGAGGTTAAAATCCCGCTTTCATCAAGACGGCGAACGGTAGGTTCGTTTGCAGGCAGTCGTAATTCACTGCGTCTTTGCAATACAAATTCGCGCAACAGGGCTCGCTCTGAGAAATCCATGTTTTGTACTGAATCCAGGGTAGCGGCATCAGATAATTTTTTCAATTTTCTCTGGCGGCTTGTGTTCCATACTTTGATCAGAGCTTGAGCAATGAAGTTGGAGAGCTCAAATATCAGTGCTAAATAGAGATAATCACGGCAGGCATCAATTCTTGCTTCTAATTCTTTTGAAAAAACGTCGAAAGGTACGGTAAGGACCGCAACCGTGGCACAGGTGATCCAGATCATCATGATGTTGAGGCAATTAACGGATGTAATGCTGTCATTTGCTTCGTTATTCATACGATTCATGGAAACTTTCCTCCGCAACTTTATAAATTAGTTATTCATTGCGTATATAGCAATAGCTGTGCCATCTGTAAAAAGTCTTATATATCAGTATGTAAATAAAACATGTCAAAAAATTGTCTTATGAGCTTTTATTTTTTTGAAAAAAAATGGCGTTGTGACACATTTGCGGCAGTCCTTTAAAGTGCAGTCTGCAAATTTGTTAAAATAGGAGAATACAAATTACAATTGGCCGGCGTCTTTTAGTTCCGTTTATAGGACATTGAAGATGACGCGTTTTGACCTATACCGACAGGATGCATTTAAAATGAAAAAGATCGTTGCGATTATCAAACCATTTAAACTCGATGATGTTCGTGAGGCTTTGAGTGCTCAGGGAATTTCCGGAATGACGGTTTCCGAGGTCAAAGGATTCGGTCGTCAGAAAGGTCATACCGAGCTTTATCGCGGTGCAGAATACGTGGTTGATTTTCTTCCCAAGGCCAAAATAGAATTGGTGGTTAAGGATGAGGACGCCGATGTTTGCATCGACGCCATTATCAAAGGCGCTCATACCGGCAAGATTGGTGACGGAAAGATTTTTGTTTCTCAGGTTGAACGCGTGATCCGTATTCGTACCGGTGAAGAAGGTGAGGATGCCATTTGAGCATGAGTAAAAAACTATTGACGGCGGCATTGGCCGCCTTTTTTTTCATGGGATGTTCTACCCAACCTCCTGCAAATCCCAATAATCTGTGTTCGGTTTTTCAAGACAAGGACAGTTGGTATGTTGCGGCTCATAAAGTTCATGCAAAATACGGGATCCCGATAGATACTGCAATAGCGATCCTTGCTCAGAATTCCAAGCTTTCAAATCAGGACAACGGTTTGTTTGACAGCTTGACTTCTGCAGTTGGTCTGGGAGACGAAGGATTTTTGGTTGTATCGGACGAGATCTGGCGACAGTATAAGGACGAAGCCGGAAATTTTTTATCTGACAGAGGATCTTTTGCCGATGCCTTGGATTTTATGGGGTGGTACATGAATAAGGCCAAAGAAAAAAGCGGAGTCGCTCTTTTTGATGCTTATAATCAGTACCTTGTATATCGTGAAGGTTTTGATGCTTTTAATACCCAAGCTTACGCGGCCAAAGTTTGGCTTTTAAATGAGGCTTCCGAAGTACGCAACAGGGCATTGGAGTATCGTAAACAACTTTTACGTTGCAATCTCTATTAGTTAAAGAGGGAATGATTTATGCCTTTAATTGACAGCTTTGTCGTGGATCATACGGTGATGCCGGCCCCTGCGGTGCGTTTGGCCAAGATCATGAAAACTCCGCACGGAGATGAAATTGAAATTTGGGATCTGCGATTTATCAAGCCTAATACCGGGATGATGCCTGAAAAAGGATTGCATACTTTTGAACATTTATTTGCCGGTTTTATGCGTGATCATTTAAATGAACCGGGCAAGGTAGAAGTGATTGATATCTCTCCTATGGGGTGCAAAACCGGGTTTTATATGAGCCTTGTAGGAGTTCCGTCAGGGGAAAATGTACGCAAAGCTTTGCTTGCGTCAATGCAGGATATAGTCGCATTGCCCAAAGATTTCAAAATTCCCGCCGCAAATCCTCTTCAGTGCGGATCATACAAATTGCACTCTCTGGCAGAGGCACAGGATCTTGCTTCCATGGTGCTTGAACAAGGAGTTGTGATCACCGACAGTGCGGACATCATGTTGTCACCTGATAAGTTAAAGGATCTTGAGTGATCAAAAGAGCTGTTTTTTTAGACAGAGACGGGGTTATAAACCGTGATTACGGATATGTAGGCCCCGTGGAATGTTTTGATTTTATTGCAGGTGCCAAAGAGGCTTTGGCTCTTATAAAGAGTAAAGGCTATCTTTTGGTATTGATCACCAATCAATCTGGTATAGCGCGCGGGAAATACAGTATGTCGGACTTTCTTGCGACCACAGCTTATATGCAACAGGTATTGGAACTGCATAATGCCAGATTTGATGCTGTTTACTGTTGCCCTCATCATCCAAATGCAGAGATCTCTTTATACAGAGAAAAATGTCTTTGTCGTAAACCGCTTCCAGGCATGTTTGAAAAAGCTTGTAACGAATTAGATATAGATCCTGTAATTTCCGCAGCTGCGGGCGATCGCGCGCGTGATCTTGAAGGACCGCGTAGTCTGGGGGTAAAAAACTTGGCACTTATCGGAGCCTCGGCTCAAGAGTGTGCATCGGCGCCATACGCATACAGATATCCTGATCTTTTGTCTTTTGCTAAAAATCTCTAACTTTTTCCCCTTAACTGATCAAATTTGTTCAAAAAAACGTCATCTGGCGTTTTTTTGAGTGCAGATCGTTTCTTTCGAAACAGCTCCTCTCTTTTATGGTGTAGTTTTAAACAATAAGCATTCGCTTACTCAAAATTCTCTCTGATTTAAAGCTAATCATTTAAATAAAGTCTGTTTGTAATGGACATTTACATGTTGGTGTATCTGTAGAGTATTTTTTAGCAAGAGAAGATCCGCGAATATCAGGGGGGACTAATTCATGCTTAATTTTAAAAAAAACTTAGGATGTGCCGGTTGTCGAGATCATTCCCTTGTAAAAATAGTCATGAATTCCGGTACCCGCAATCGTATTGAACAAGAAGCTGAATTATCCGACGGTAGCAAAGTATTCATTAAACTTTCAGAACCTATGAAACCTTATGATGTTTTAATTTCCGATGACGGACATATGGTTCAGATAGTTCCTGAAGCTGAGGAAGTGGTGTGCGTACGTCTTAGCGACAGGGTAACTATGGCGAAAATTTGTTATTACTTCGGTACGCGAAGCATTCCTATTGAAATACTTCCAATGAGTTTTTGTTTTCTACCTGATAAGGCATTGGAGAAGGCATGTCGTAGTTTCGGCCTCTTGGTGAGTCATGAATTCAGACCTTTCGTCCCTGAAGCAGGGGCTTACGCACATCACGGTCCGCGTTATACCGATGTATATTCTCGTACTTAATTATTGGATTTTATCTTTGCGAAATTAACGTTAAGCGCATCGAAAAAAGGATCAAACAGAGAAGACATAGTGTAAGAAAAGCGCTCTTGATGCGGTATAAAATTCGAAAAAATAAGAGCTTTTTTGGATGTAGTTATCTTACTCTTTGAAATAACTGAATAAAAAAAAATAACAAAAATGTGCCGCACTTCAAAAATTAGACTAAAATACGCTTTGTTCGCAGGGGATAGACATTCACCTGTGAGTATTCTCTGTTTAAACAGTTTTGGAGATTAAAATGAACAAGTTTCAGGCTATGTTAGGCGTTGTTGCCTTGGGTGCTACTGTTTTGGTTGGTTGCGCTGACAACTCCGCTTTAGAGGCCAAGATCGACGCTATCGCCGCTGATGTTGACGCTTTGAAGGCTCAGCAGTCCAAGCTCGCTAACGACGTTGCTTTCGTTAAGTCCGACGCTGCCCGTGCTAACGAGCGTCTCGACAATTTGGCTCGTCGTTACGAGAAGTAATTTTCTTGCAGCGATTTGCTGAAAAAGGACCCGCGTAAGCGGGTCTTTTCGTTTCCGGCGATCTGATAATCTTTTTTCAGATCGTTTTTTTTATTACGGGCTTCAGATCTGAGTTGATCGAAGTCACACTTTTTTTAGCCTGAAATTGTTAGCCCTTCAGGTTTGCTCTTTAACAATTTGATTTCATCAACAGTTTGCGGACATTAATGTCAACGCATAAATTTTATGGCTATT
>JALEXT010000089.1 GCA_022779845.1 Succinatimonas sp. | reverse complement strand
CGAAGTTATGGATCGCTGTTTAAAGTTACGGATAGATGTTTAAGGTTATGGATAAATGCCAAATCGGAGTGGTTTAAAAAAAGTAGCTTGGACGAGTGATCAAGGTTATGGATCGGTGTTTGAGGTTACGCGGATTTACCAGGGTAATGGCGTTATGCTCGTTACCTTTAGCTTTGGTTACTTCAAAGCCTATTACTCGCTTTGAGTCACAGTCATAAGCTGAAACGGAAATGCCGCCTTTCTTTCTTCTGGAGTATTCTCCTTTACGAAAGCTGGCTTTAATTTCCTGACCGTCAAATGCAACCGTCTTGCGAAAGTTCCTCTGCAGAGCTGAGGGGATTTCTTCCTTATTCAATACGGAGAAGTAGGCAGAAAACATTTCCGTCATCTCCTCAGGAGGAAGCATCGTTAACACTGTTCTTACCGTTTCAACCGATATACAGTGCTTGGGATGAGGCATATTGGGAATAAGCACTCGTAAAATCGGATGGTTGAGGATCCAATAATCACACAATCCCGTAATACTCCTTATTCCCGACATGATAGCCAGCAAACACACCAGTCCTACAACTTCGGCAGGATAGGTGACGCATAAGTCTTCACGTTTATCGTGGTAACTGTAATGTTTATGCAACAGGTACAGTACCTCTCTTGAGGTATCGGAAATACTGTCGGGAACCCCCGCAAGTTCTCTTTGCCTCTTCTGGATCTGTTTGGCCGCAATTAAAGCCTGTTCCAAAATCCACCGTAAACTCTCGGCATCTATTTCATCATGTAACGGGAGAGCGTCAGGGTTATTAAGCCAAGGCTCATAAAGTTTGTTCAGATCCTCTTCAAAGTAGGAACAAGGCACATCAGCCTTAGATGAAGTACCGTACTTTTCTTCCAATTTACTTCTGAAGACCATATTCCCTCCGAAACTTTACAGAGCTTTTCCTAAAGTAACGGAGTTCCAACAGGATTAATAGCCATAAAATTTATGCGTTGACATTAATGTCCGCAAACTGTTGATGAAATCAAATTGTTAAAGAGCAAACCTGAAGGGCTAACAATTTCAGGCTAAAAAAAGTGTGACTTCGATCAACTCAGATCTGAAGCCCGTACAACATTATTTTTTATAAAATTTTAACTAACCCTTAACTTAAAAGGTTATTTATTTGATTATTAAAGAATTTTAATTTCCAATAAATCCGTGTGACTGCAATTGCCACAATCTTCTGAATAATCCGTCTTTTGCCAGCAGTTCTTGCATCGTCCCGTCTTCTTCCACTCTGCCTTCATTCAGCACTATGATGCGATCCATCATTTCAAGCGTGGAGAGCCTGTGAGCAATGGCTATAACCGTACGACCTTCAACAACTTTGGCAAGATTCTTCTGCACCAGACTTTCCGTTTCAGAGTCCAATGCCGAAGTAGCTTCATCTAAAATCAGATAAGGAGCATTTTTCATGATCACTCTGGCTAATGCTATGCGTTGACGTTGACCTCCTGAAAGCCTTACGCCTCTTTCCCCTACCAAAGTATCAAAACCGTGCCCGCCCCTATAATCAGAAAGATTTTCGATAAAAGCCAAAGAATCAGTAAGCTCTGCAGCCTTGTGCATTTCTTCGGCGTCACTTGCCGAACCGTAACAGATATTTTCTCTTACGGTACGGTGCATCAACGCAGGATCTTGGGAAACCATGGCAAAAAGATCGCGATACTCATCCTGTTTAAAGGTTCGTATATCGTGTCCGTTTAAAGTGATGGCTCCAGAACTTACATCATAAAAGCGCAACAGCAGATTTATCAATGTAGTTTTTCCCGCACCTGAAGGACCTACTATCCCAAGTTTTTCTCCGGGTTTTATCTTTAAATTCAATTTGGAAAAGATCTGCTCGGCTCCGCGATACCCGAAGCATACGTCTTTAAATTCAATCAAACCCACCTGTGGAGGTTCTTTTAAAGGTTTTAAAGGATCCCTGATGCTTACAGGCTTTGACAAAGTCTTCATGCCGTCATAGACCATACCGATATTTTCAAAGATCGCCGAAACTTCCCACATCATCCAGCGCGACATATTGATCACGCGTATGGCAATAGCTATGGCAATGGCTATGGCTCCCGGAGTTACCACACCCACGGTCCAAAGCATTAGAGCCATGACCGTAAGTACGATCACCAGCGTGTAATTCATAAATTGCACGCTTACATCGAACATAGTAAGCAGGCGCATGGCCTTGTATTCACTCTTTAAAAAAGATTCCATCGAGGCTTTGGCGTAATTTACCTCTCGCCCCAAACCTCCGAAAAGTTTTACCGTGGAAATATTTACATAGCTGTCCACGATGCGTCCTACCATATCCGATCGGGTATCAGCCTGACGTGAAGCGGCTCGGCGCAATCTTGGCACAAAAAAATAGATGGACAAAGCATATAGCAACAGCCATACGGCCAAAGGCATAACCAAAATAAGATCTGCCCTTGATAGCATCCACAGCATCATGCAGATGTACACGATCATATGCACGGCTACGTCGATAAGCTTTAATACCGAAGTTCGCACTGCCATCGCTGTCTGCATGATCTTGTTGGCAACCCGTCCTGCAAACTCGCTGGAAAAAAAAGCTAACGACTGTGACAACATTTGGCGGTGAGTTTGCCACCTTACCTGCATGGGATAATTGCCGGAGATGGTCTGGTGCAAGAGCAAAGAATGCAGTAATGATGCTACGGGCAAAGCTACTCCTGCTATCAGCATCATGATAATGAGTCGGTTGCCGTAACTGTCAAGAAAATCAGCAGGAGAAGTGGAAGCCGTCCAGTCGACTATATTGCCCATGCACATGAAGAACAAAGCCTCTCCGGCAGCCAGCATGGCATTTAAACAGGCAATGGTGATGAGAAACTTCCACAGTCCCTGAGTATAGAAAAAAATAAAACGGAAAAATCCGTCAGGCGGCTCTCCCCGTTCCTCTGCGGGGAAAGGGGGCACCAGCGATTCAAACCAGCGCCAAAACTTTTCCATAGCTTATTTTTCCATTGCTCTCATTAGATCATTGATACGTTGTCCGGCCACATCGATATGACGGGCCAAGGCTGCAACATGATTAGGCAACATTGCATCTCCGGCATCATTACCGCCTGCCACCACATACAGAGGATTGAACCCTGCGATGTAGTCGAGGCGTCTTAAAGCCTCATCGACATTTTCCTGCCCGCCGCGTTCGGCAATGGAGCTGTCAACGGCTAGTAACGATCTCAGCATATTGCCTACCACCGAGCATATACCCTTAGTAAAAAACACATTGTCATCGGCATCAAAATGGCTCATCTGCTCGTTATTCAAAATGCCTATGGAGTAATCGATCATGCTTGAGCAGTATTTTAAGATCTCATAAATATCGTCGGATTTTAAATTGTAAATACCGGCGTTTTTGACATTAGTACCGACGCTTTGAGCCCATGCGCGCCAATTTTTTATGCCTTCACGGTATTTGCCTTCGCAATCATAAATAAACCAAAATCCCCATACTTTCTCAGAATAGGTAAAAAAACGTGAGGTAGCATCGGCAAGGCGTTTGTCTATGGTATCGGTTTTACCGAAACGGGCTGCAGTTTTGGCAAGGATATCCGAAGCAGGACGGGTGGCATAAATTACCCCGTGTTGATATGCAGGGGTATTGTCCATAAGCTGAGGCACGAAAAAGAGATCGTTTACCTCCCAACCAAACGATGAGTCTAAGCAATCTTCAATAGATTTGACCACACCTTCTGCCAAAATGGCGGCCTTATCGTTATCCGTTGCCGCAGGATCCAAGGTCTTCGGAGCATATACCTGCCCTGACGGTGAAGAGATGAGCCCAACTGCGATCAGATATAGCAAATACCAACCGGCTAAGGCTCCTACTACATATTCAACAAAGCGCAGTTTAAACTTGACCATAATTTTTCCTTAAAGACCAAATCTGCATTATGTACGGACACTCAGATCACGGACATTTGCCGCAACACTACTTTTTATCCATATGATTAGCATATCCGACCGATTTCAAGCACTCAAGCCGTTTGAACAGCTTGAGTGCAATATTCACCAAATTGACGGTGAATATTTTTCTAAAACACTGCATATTTCACAAATTGACGTTCAGAACCTGAGAACACCAATGCCATATGGATATGCTTAAGCTTTGGATAAAGTTGCTCTCCGTAATGTTTGGTTCTGATTTGTTTTTCCGCTTCTTTCAGTAAAGATACAGGATCATCCCCTTCTCTTTGATACTTAAACTCCATCACAAAATATCTTGTCCCTGCAACAAATTCCAAATCCGAACGACCTTTGGCATTATGCATTTCCACCGTGGCTTTGATTTCCGCTCCCCTTAAATACATCTGCAAATGAGAGCGTACCGAAGCTTCGTCTTGTATGGGGTAGTACTGATAATCAATCTCAAGATACAAACGGTTTAAGGTCTTTACTATGTCTTCAGGATTTTGGGTTTCAAAAAGCTCATTTGCACCTATGTCCAAAAAACTCAGCGGATCACGGTTACCAAAAAGTCTTTCTGCATACAGCACCGCCATCGAATCGGCTACCTCTGAATTAGGATAATTAAGCACCACGGCTTTATCTTTAGGCATAGCCGTCTTAATGGAAAGATAGCCAGCCTGAAACAGCAAAGCCAAATCGTTTATCTCTCCTAACTCACAACTTGAATCAAGATCTCTTATGCTGATGCGTTGCTCTCTGCCGTAGGCATCGGGAGTACAAAGGCTGTGTTTTTTGATGTAGTTAAGCAGTACCGAGGGTTGTCCGCCTGATTCATACCAGTAATTGTTAAAGCCGTTTTGCGGATATCTTAAAAAATTAAGTACCGACCAAGGAGTAAATACATGGGTTGAAGCATTGCGGTCAAAACAATACCCGTCATAATATGCAGCCATCTTATTAAGACAGGTTTCATGACTTATATTCAATACATTAGCTGCGTTTTCAACAAAAGGTGAAGAGTATTCCTCTATCTCTTCTTTCGTATACCCGAGCAAGGTCCCATAATCACTCATCAGACTCAAATCGGTAAAGTTATTTGTTCCTGAAAATATCCCCAAATTCTTGTATTTGCTTATCCCCGTCATAAATACAAAGCGCATCTTCGGACTTTGTTTTTTTAAATCAAGGTAGAACGCAAACAACTCGTTCCTTACTTCTGAGAACAACTTCTCATTATCAAGACAATGATTTAATGGGGCATCGTATTCATCAATGAGCAGTACCAAACTTGCATTGTCCAAACCGTTTAGCAAACGGTCAAAGCGGGATACCAACGTATCTTGTTCCCAATTTTTATTAGGAAGGCTCAAACCGCTTTTTATAAGTGCGTTGGATAACTGATTTTCAAAGGCTGTCAGAAATTCTTTTACATCGGAAAAAGTACTGCACAGAGACAAATCAAGACGCAATACTTTGTAAGTCTTCTCCTTCTCCCAAAACTTACGGTACTGCTTATCTATCTTAAGTCCTTCAAAATACTTAAGTCCGTGCTGAAACAACGAAGCAAAGGTACTTATAAGCAAGGTCTTGCCGAAACGACGAGGACGGGAGAGAAAGAAAAAATCATGCTCTCTTGCCAAAGAAAAAATCAGCTCCGTCTTATCTACATAGATCTGAGAAAAAGCTCTGATGTTTTCAAATTCGGTCTGCGCCTTAGGCAATAAGGTAGGATCGACAACCGTATCGATGATCTTTTCTAATCTATTCATTATTCTTCAATCCTCACCGAATATTTAACAAAGCGGCGCTCTTTACCTGAGAAAACCAAGGCCATATACACATGTATAACCCCCTGACCGTTTTGCTCTCCGTAATGTCTTGCCGTTATTTGAGCTTCGGCTTGGGCAAGCAGTTGGTCTGTCTGATCCTCTTCACTTGCATATTTAAGTTCAATGACGAAATATCTTTTACCTGCTCTTACTTCAAGATCGGAGCGTCCGCAGGCATTACTTTCTTCAAATCTGGCTTCAAGTCCGCTTGATTTGATGCAACATCCCAAAATTGCCCTTAGTACCGATTCATTTTCCACAGGATAAACAACATAGGTAGTGGCAAGCAGGTTATTATTCAAAAAATCAACAATCTGCTCAGGAGTATGCTCCATAAATTCCGTGTACAGATTAAGCCAACTCTTTCCTTTTACAAATTTATCCACGTAGATTCTGGCCATAGAATTGGCAACTTTTGAATTCGGATAATTAAGCACCACGACTTTATCTTTAGGCATAGCCTTCTTAATGGAAAGATAACCTATCTGAAACAGCAAAGCCAAATCGTTTACCTCTCCCGAATCGGAACTTGAATCAAGTTCCACGATGCTGATGCTTTGCTCTCTGCCGTAGGCATCAGGAGTACAAAGGCTGTGTTTTTTTATGTAATTGATCAGTACCGAAGGCAGTCTGCTTGATTCATACCAGTAATTATCAAATTCGTTTTGCGGATACTTTAAAAAATTAAGCACCGACCTGGGAGTAAATACATGGGTTGAAGCATTGCTGTCAAAACAATACCCGTCATAGTATGTCGCCATCTTGTTAAGACAGGCTTCATAACTTATATTCAACACCTTAGCTGCGTTTTCAACAAAAGGTGAGAAGTATTCCTCTATCTCTTCTTTCGTATATCCAAGCAAAGTACCGTAATCACTCATCAGACTTAAATCGATAACGTGATTGGCTCCAGAAAATATCTCAAAATTCTTGTAATTATTTACACCGGTCATGAAAACAAAGCGCTTCTTCGAACTTTGATTTTTTAAATCAAGGTAGAACGCACACAACTCATTTTTTACCTCTGAGAACAATTTCTCATTATCAAGGCAACGATTTAATGGAGCATCGTATTCATCAATGAGCAGTACCAAACTTGCATCATCAAAACCGTTTAACAAGCGGTCAAAACGGGATATCAACGTATCATTCTCACCTTTTTCAGAAAGTTTCATCCCAATTCTGATTAAGGCATTAGACAATTGATTTTCAAAGGCTGTCAGGAATTCTTTCACATCGGAAAAAACACTGCACAAGGACAAATCAAGACGCAATACTTTATAAGTCTTCTCGTTTTCCCAAAACTTACGGTACTGCTTATCTATCTTTAGTCCTTCAAAATACTTAAATCCGTGCTCAAACAGCGAGGCAAAGGTACTTATAAGCAAGGTCTTGCCAAAAAATCGAGGGCGGGTGAACAAGAAACTTGAATTAAATACGGAGATATTCAGAACAGGTTGTGCTTTATCCACGTAGATCTGCTCTGAAGAACGCAAAACTTCAAAATCAGCGCTGTTCAAAGGTAACTTTCTTGAGAGCAACAAATTCATAGGGACAAAATCAGAAGACATTTCTTTTGTTCCTTAAAAAGTTTCAGCTGTTCCAAAAAATAGGATCTACGCTAACCAGACTTATCATCACTTGTTTTCAAACAAAGCATCAAAACGACGCAGAGCTGCAAGTAACGAGCGGTACTCCCGCCATTTGCCGCGGTAATACTCCTCAGCCACGGTATGCACACACAGTTTTTCAGGCAAAGCCTCAGGAGTTTTTAAAAGCTCGTAAAACTTGGGAATAAGCACGTATTGAAACCAGCAATGCAAATCCATGGTATCAAGGCAAAACGGCACCGTGCTTAAAAAAGCCTCTTTATTTGGACGTGAAGAGTCTTCAGTCCAAAGTCCAGAACTACGCAAAGCCTGCTCAATTTCCAAAAGAGCAGTACGTATATCCTCACATCTTTTGCTAACACCGAGATCTTTTGTTTTATTTTCAATCATTTTTCAAATCTGCTTTATTCATCATCATGCTCTGCAAAATACTGCTCCAAGATCTCACAGGCACTTTCAGAATCTATACGTCCCTTGTCAGATACCAATGCTCTGAATCCGCCTTGGCTGAAGATATGCTCCTTAGCGGCTACCGAAGTGTAACGTTCGTCGACAAACTCTACCTTTACCTTAAACTTTTGTGAAAGTCGATTGCCAAAACGCCTGGCTCTTTTGGTCATGTCCTGCTCGGTACCGTCGGCATTTAAGGGCAACCCCACCACACACTTTGATGGTTGCCACTCCTTCATGAGCTTGTTTAAGCTGATCTCATCAGGAATACCGTCACGAGCTTTCAAAGCCTGCCTCGGGGTAGCTGATTTGGTAAAAGAAGATCCAGTAGCGATCCCTATATGGGATGTACCGAAGTCAAACGCCAAGATGGTACTCATTCCAAAGGAACTCCGTTAAATAAGATCTGCTTGCGTCTGCTCTTTCCCATAAGTTGCGAGGTAACCACCTCATACAGCTTAAATGATTCAAAAGTTTGTGCACCGACTGCTCCAGGTAAAAAGGAAATGGCAGGTAGCGATACGGTAAGGATCATAGAAAGTCCGCGCTCAAAACGACTGCGCATAAGCTCGGGCAATACTCCCTGCATAAAGTTTGAAAGCCCTTTACCGTTTTCGCACAAACCATCCAATACCAAAAGATCGGTACTGCAGTAACGCTCCCAATCCTTCTGACGTTGAACCCGCTCTTCTCTTGCCTCATTGACGTTGAAATAACGGGTACGTTCAAGTTTGGCAGGAGTGATCAAGCATACGTCCTTAAATACCGGCTCTTTATTACTCTCTTCAAGCCAAAAAGCCGCCATGGCGTTGGCCAAGACGCTTTTTCCCGATCCGGGAGCTCCTGAGATGATAAAAAGCGAAGGCGGCTCAGGTTTTACCAAATGAACCTGACAGAAGATCCTGGCATCGCTGATGGCTTTGGCATTGGCAGGATCGCATATGAGTTTGTCAAAGGTCCAATTAGCATCAATGTTTCCTGAAACCATGGTACGTTTGATGAACTCAACGCGCTGTTTTTCATTGCGCAAGGCTATCTCACGCGAAGCCTGAAGAGCCTCTTCACGTCGCATGATCGCAGGATCTTTTAACACTCCGCGACGTTTGATATCGTCGCGCATCTTTTCAAGATCCACATTGTTACCGTTGAGCTTTTGAATGGAGGCAATTTCTGACATCAGAGTATCAAAACCTGATTTAACGCCGTCGGAGTTTTGCTTTGACGATGCTTTTTGACCAAACTTCTTATCATCTCCGTCTTTACCGTCACTCATGAACATCACCTCCGTACCTTGCACTTCGTACCTAAAGTTAACCTTCCGTCATTTAACCGAGATCCGGTTTGAGCTACAGTTATTTT
>JALEXT010000033.1 GCA_022779845.1 Succinatimonas sp. | reverse complement strand
CGCGCGTAACATACTAAGGGCAGGACTTGCCCGGCTCGCCTCCCAAGTGAATCACATTGGTGGTCAGCAAGAGGAACCCGCCGAAGATCTCCCAAGAGATCGGTAGGAATCCCCTCTCTTTAGAGAGGGGAGGATGTCAAGCATTAAACATCCAGATTTGCTTTGGCAGCGTTTTCTGTAATAAAGACCTTTCGATTATCTACATTATCACCCATGAGCTCTGTGAACAGTCTGTCAGCTTCCATTGCGTCGGTGAGGTGGACTTTGAGCAGGGATCTCGTATCCGGGTTCATGGTTGTTTCGGAAAGTTCAGGAGCATTCATTTCACCAAGTCCCTTGTAACGCTGTACCTTTACCTCGGCAAATCCTTTGTCCATCATAATGTGGTAGGCTTCATCAAAGTTTTTTACTTTGATTTTTTCAGAGCCAATTTGAACATAGCCACCTTCTTCAATCAGATTGTTTACTTTTTGATTCATTGTCTTAATCAATTGGTAGTCGGCAGATTGGAAGAATGTTGGAGTTAATTCGTTTGTATAGTCAATTCCGTGTATGTGTTGAATAATTACGGGATAATAGCAGTCAGTAACAGCGTCGTGACGCACTTCTCCTCTGAAAAAAACACCTTCAGATATGTTAGAAGGCAGTTTTTTTGCAAACTTTTGTGCCCAATTTTGTACTTTCTCTTCTGATTTTGCATCTTCGTCTGAGAGTAGATCTGTATACATCAGCTCAGTGACCACATGTTTTTCTAGTTTCTGTGTAAGCTTCGGCATACGCGTCTGAATGCGATTGTATTCATTGAACAACTGTTCTAACGGTATACCGGCAATCGGTGCTGTGTCAGGAGTTACATACAATGCACCGGCATTCAAAGCCATGTTGGTGTGGTACTGTAAAGCCTCTTTATCACTTAATACATAACTTACAGCCTGATTTTTCTTCCCTTTATTTTTGACATATTTATAAAGCGGAGGTTGAGCTACATATACGTAGCCGCGTTCTATCAATTCAGGCATATGACGGTAAAAAAATGTCAGCAATAGAATTCTGATGTGAGCTCCGTCGACATCGGCATCGGTCATTATGATCACGTTGTGATAACGGAATTTTTCAGGATTGTATTCTTCCTTACCAATACCGCATCCAAGAGCAGTGACCAGAGTACCTATCTGCTGAGACTGGAGCATACGGTCAAATCTGGCTTTTTCTACGTTCAAAATTTTTCCGCGTAAAGGCAGAATAGCTTGGAATTTTGAATCTCTGCCTTGTTTGGCTGATCCTCCTGCGGAGTCACCCTCTACTAAGAATAATTCAGAATAATCAGGATCTTTCTCTCGACACGGTACTAATTTATCCGGATTTGAGGCTATATCAATACCTTTTTTTCGTGACAGATCTCTTGCTTTGCGCATAGCGTCACGCACTCTGGCACTTTCGATAATTTTTAAGCAAATTGTTTCGGCATCATTCGGATTTTCTTCAAGAAAATATTCAAGATTCTGAGAAAGGGCTGAATTCACGGCACCGGAGGCTTCGGATGAAACCAATTTGTCTTTAGTTTGCGATGAAAATTTAGGATCAGGCATTTTGACGGAGATTACAGCTGTCAAACCTTCGCGAGCGTCATCACCAGAAGCTGAAATTTTATGTTTTTTTGTATAACCTTCTTTTTCCAGATAATTGTTGAATGTTCTTGTCAGTGCAGTTTTGAATCCGGCAAGGTGAGTTCCGCCGTCTTTTTGCGGCACGTTATTGGTAAAGCAGTAAACACTTTCTGAGTATGAATCGGTCCACTGCATGCCTATTTCAACATAAATACTGTTTTCGCAAAGTTTGCTGAAATGGAAAATTTTTTGATTTACAGGCGTTTTATTTTTATTAAGGAATTTTATAAATTCCATAATTCCGCCTTCGTGGTGAAAAACATGCTGATAGTTTTCTTCACGCAGATCTGTAAAAGTAATTTTGATGCCGGAATTTAAAAACGAAAGCTCTCTTAAACGTTTTTCCAATTTTTCCGCTGAGAAAACGGTATTTGTGAAAATTTCAGGAGATGGCCAGAATCTTACTTCGGTTCCAGTTTCGTCATTTGCATTCAAATCTCCGATTTGTTGTATGGGAGATTCTGGGTTGCCACCGTTCAAATATGTTTGTTTCCAGATATGTCCGTCGCGGCGTATGGTCAGGTCCAATCTGTCTGATAATGCATTTACTACGGAAATTCCTACGCCGTGCAAACCACCTGAAACTTTGTATGAATTGTTATCAAATTTACCGCCAGCGTGTAACACTGTCATTACAACTTCTGCAGCGCTACGGTGCTCTTCAGGATGCATTGCAACAGGAATTCCGCGACCATTGTCTTTGCATCCTACAGAACCGTCCGGATACACTGTTACTTCGATATGTGTACAAAAACCAGCCAAAGCCTCATCGATTGAATTATCAACAGCCTCGAATACCATTTGATGAAGACCAGAGCCGTCGTCCGTATCTCCTATATACATGCCAGGACGCTTGCGAACGGCCTCAAGGCCGTGAAGAACCTTGATGCTGGACGGATCGTAGGAATTAGAAGCCTGTTCTGACATTTTTACCTCGGTTAATTTTACTGTTGAGCAGGAGCGAGGCTTTCTTTGATATTGAATCGCAGAGAGCTTCCGCCGGCGGGCAGTTGAATATCATCAGTGATATTTGTGATGAATAATTGATTTTTGCTATTGAGAATTTCGTTTAAAAGTAATTCTCTTGAATGCTGATCCA
This sequence comes from Succinatimonas sp., assembly GCA_022779845.1. Taxonomy (GTDB): domain Bacteria; phylum Pseudomonadota; class Gammaproteobacteria; order Enterobacterales; family Succinivibrionaceae; genus Succinivibrio. Next base: position 47,509 of record JALEXT010000033.1, on the reverse strand, counting down.
ATTCTGAATTTAGATCGTCTACCAAATAGATGCATCTTTTACCCGTTTTTTTGTATAAAACGGTACCCTGAGAGAGTTTCATAGCACAGATCAGTAATTTTATCTGACCTCTGGATAGGGTTTCTCCGGCGGGGAAAGAGTTCACTTTGATCTTTAAATCAGCACGATGGCAACCGTAGAAAGTGTATCCTAAAACTCTATCTTTTTCAAGATTTAAGCTTAGCAAATCCCGCAGTTTTAAGCCTTTTTCCCAACCTTGAGAAAGGAGAAAATTAAATTTGAGCCCCGGCAAAAAAGCTGCTGTCAGACGCTCTAATTCAGGCAATAAATCTGCAAGATAATTATTACGCATGTTTGTGATTTCTTCAGACAGATTTGCCAGCATATCGTCCCAAACTTCAAATTGTTGCGGTATAAAAGGTTGATTTTTGTTTTTGAGCAATGCGTTTCGTTGCTCAAGAAGTCTGCGATAGATAAGCCATTTCTGTTTAAATTCAGTTTGCGAGTAGTAAACCCCCCAATCAAGATAACCACGACGTTCCGAAGGTTCTCCTGAGATTAAAACAGTCCCCTGAGGATGAATAATTTGCAATGAAATTTTGTCAATAATATCTAGGAGTCTGGTTGTTTTATGACCGTTGATACTTATCTTTACTGGTTCAGAACGACTTTTTGAGCGCAAAAGCCCGATGTGATCAACCAAAGAGCTGTTGTCCTGCTCTATTTTTGCCGTCAAAGTGAAATTTTGTTCTCCTGATTTTACTAAATTAGAATTTTTAGCCTTGCGGAATGATCGACCAATGGCCAAACATGAAATTGCTTCGAGAAACGACGTTTTGCCGCAACCGTTTGGTCCGTAAATGAGATTAACCAAACTGTTCGGTGTGATGTCCAAAGATTCAATGTTACGGAAATTATTGATGCGGATGTGCTTGATGAGCATAAATATAAGGCGGTTTGATAACCGCCTAATTGATAGGTTAAACAGCTATTTTACTGATTATGTATTTTGCTAATATGGCATCGTCTTTTGGTGAGTTTTCTTCGGTAACCGGTGAAAACAGGACGCTGTTGAGAGGAGCAGGAAAGTACAATTTTGTGTTATCGGTTTTGATGTGTCCTAGGGTTTCTATTACGTACGAAGCGTTTAACGATACTTCTACTAATGCGCCTGAATAGCCGTCAATTTTTTCAGTATGAATGGCAGTTTCCCTTTCGCTGTTACTAGCCCTTAGACTGTAAGAATTATTTCCAAAAGTCATGGTAACACCGTTAACACGTTTTGAAGAGATCACTGCCACACGAGATACCAAAGAAGAGAATCTTTTGGTGTTAACTTCAACTGTGGATTCTATATTTTCAGGAATAACTGAACGTACATTCGGGTAGGCACAAACTATGAGTTTTGATTTAAGTTTGTATCCGTTGCAATTTACTGATACGGTATTCTTTGTAATTATGAGATTTACCGGTTGATCAGAATTACCATCGATAATATTGCTTATTTGTATGGCGCTGTTTTTAGTTAAAAGAGCTCCCAAAGGTTCACTTAAAGGCTCCAGAAGTGTGGTTTCCAATATAGCCATGCGGTGACCGTCAGAGGAAAAAACAGATAAATGTTTATCTTCTCCTTCAAAACGAATTCCGCGTAGATAATCTCGAAAATCATCATTGGTAACGCAAAAACCAGCCATTTCAAGCAATTCTTTTAGTTGTTTTTGCTTTAGTGTTACTGTCAGTCCTTCATTTACATCCTCAAAAGAAGGGAAGGTATCGGCAGATGGACTTCTAATTTCGTAAATTGTACTGTCAGCTTCGACTTGAAGCATTTGAGCTTCAGCATCGAGAGTGATTGTGGCGGCAGATGATTTTCCGCTTTTGCTACATACTTCAAATAGTTTTCCAGCATTGATGGTCGTAGCACCGTCCGACTCAACGTCAACAAGTGGGACCTCGGCTTCAAGTTCGATATTACCGTCAGTAGATCTCATGATAAGTTTTTTATCTTTGACGGTCATTAAAATGTTTTGCATCGATGCTTCCGGTTTATTAGAAGCAGCAATCCTAGACATTTCTTTGAGCTGATCTGTAATTTCAGAAAATAATACGGTAAATTTCATAATAAGGTTTCCTTAAAGCGATCAGTCCCTTTTTAAAGACAGGACCAGTTTTTGATAAAGATTTTTTATTTCCTGATCTTCATTAATCCATTTTCTGGTTCTCTTTATAGCAGTATGAACGGAGGAATGATCTTTTTTGAATGATTTTCCTATATCGTTTAGCGACAAACTGGGAATGAGTTCAGAAGCTAACGTAATTGCAATGGAACGAGCCCTTGATATAGGTTTTTTTCTAGAACGTGATTCCATTTGCTCAACGCTGACATACAGTTCTTTTGCCACGCGTTCTTTTACATTGTCGATTGTTGTTGTTTGATTTGATGTATTAACCAAACTTTGCAAAGATTTAACAGCTTCGTCATAGGTTAAACCATTCATTGTAGATTTTACGGCTCTCAATGTTTTGATCGCACCTTCAATTTCACGTACGTTTGATCTTATGTGAGTTGCAATGTAGTCAATGATGTTGTCAGGCAATTCCACGTGAAATTCTCGGCATTTACTGATCGTAATTGCGGCACGAGTTTCTGTGTTTGGCGGGAATATTTCACGGCATACTCCAGAACTGAATCTTGATGTTTCTCTTTCATTGAATCCTTCCAGGTTTCCCGGTGGTACGTCAGAGGCCAAAATCAGTTGGTGATTAGGTTTATCTAACAGATCGGCAATGATTTCAAAGAATGTGGCACGCGCAGCTTTGGCTTTTACGAAATTTTGTATATCGTCAATGATCAGTACGTCCTGACTGGTAAAAACAGATTTGAAATTAATTTGTTCAAAGTTGTAATTTTGCGGCTTATTGTTCGGTATTAATGCTTTAACAAACAGGTTAATAAAGTCCTCACCGCGCATGTAAGCCACGGTTTTTTCTGGATGAGTCTTCCTGATTTCATTTGCTATTGCAAAAAGCAGGTGGGATTTTCCTAAACCTGAACCGCCGTAAATATAAAAAGGATTGGTTTTGTTGGAGCCTGGATCTGCTGCAATTTTTCTTGCAATGGCGAAAATCAGTTCGTTTTCAGGATCAGTTACGTAATTATCAAATGTTTTGTCCCGCATGATGCGATCTTCAAATACATAAGCTGATTTTTGTTGAGGTGCGGCTTGTGCCTGCATTAATGTATTTTGGGAATTTTGTGCTACGGGATAAGTTTGTGCTATCGGTTCCTGCATGCCCTGATACATGTTTTGTTGTATGTACGGAGACTGAAGTTGTTGTCCGATATTTTGGGGGGATACCTGCTGTTGTACATATGACGGCTGCAGAGGAGAAATAGGCGTTTCTGCTGTTTGAATGCTGACACCGAGATTTTGCATGCCGCTTAGTCTTTTTACTTCTCTGAAGAAAAAAGACAGGTATTCAGGGATCAATGTTGAGACGTACTGAGACTTACATTGAAAGGTAAGGATACTATCTTGAATAAAGATTGAAACTTGAGAACCAATCAACAATAGGAGCTTTTTTTCTTTGTCATCGTCAAAGGTTTTTACGATGTTCTGGACAGCCTGATCCCAAAGAGTAATGAAATCCATAATATAGAAAGCAACAGCAGTTAAGTTATCAGATATATATGATTAATTTATGAAATTTTAGCACAAACCCATTGTCGGTTTTGGTGATGTAAGTGTTGCTTTTATCAACTGTTCTCTATGAACGGGTCGATATCTGCAGTGTTTGTTTAAACAGCCTTACAGAGTTTTTTGGGGGTTGGAAAAAAGATCCTTTTACTAAGTTCGGATCTATTTTTTTTGTACGATGGTCTATGCTGAATATTTTCAATGTGAAAAAAACCGTTGCTGTTGTATTTACAGCAACGGTTTGGATCAGATTATTTTTAATTAAATCTGTTTTTCGGTAGTCTTGTCACCTGAAACAACTACTTCAACACGGCGATCCGGAGCTAAGCAATCGATAACTGCATTTCTGCCTTTTACGCTGTCGCACTTATTTCCTGTGACAGGGTTTGCCTTGCCGCGTCCTTCAACAGCTTTGATTTGATTATTGTTGAGACCATTGGCACGTAACTCTTCTGCAACGGCGGTAGCACGTTTCTGTGACAACTTCTGGTTGTAAGCATCAGAGCCGATGCGATCGGTATAACCGTATACTTCAAATTCGGTATTTGAAAGACCTTTTGATGAATTGACAACGTCAGAAATCACTTTCTTTCCGTTGGCAGATAAAGTGCTTCCGTCAAACGGGAACAGGGTTCCTGCAGACAAGCTGTGGTTTTCGGTTATACGTTCAGTCTTGGGGGCGACTGGAGCAGCGGCAACAGGAGCGGGGGCGCTGGGACCGCCGATGGTGTATTGGAAGCCGACATAAAGGAAGCCCATGCCGCCGTCCATCTTCTTTTCAGGAGCATAGTCTGAATCGAATGAGTTGAAATAGTAGTCATAGCCTACGCGAGCACCGAAATTCTTGGTGAAAGCATATTGAACGCCTACACCTAAGAGAGGATCCCATGCATCAGCTCCGTGATTGCTGCCTGTTAAATGGTCAGTGTGATAGGCCAAGCCGACACGAGCGAAAATGTCGGATCCCTTTGCGTCTAAAGGATAAGCAAAGCGAGCGGCAACTTCTGGACCATAAATTTTAAGATCGTGTTTTTTGCCTTCGATTTTTGTCTCGAAATTGCTAAAACCGTTATAAGCAGCTTCTACGCCAAACCAATCGGTGAAATTGTAGCCGACATAAGCACCGTAACCAATTGCATTCTTACCGGTCATTTCGGCATTATTTTCTGAGTCGATGTAAGAGTGAGCCCAACCACCCTTAACACCAAAAGTCCAAGAGTTTTCAAGGGCTGCGTTAGCGCAGAAAGAGGTAGTGGCTAATGCAGCAGCTACTGATAAAGCTAAAACTTTAGTCTTCATAATATTATTCCAGCTTATAAAAATCCCAATTGAAGATAAGAAGTACCTTGTCAATTCGATTTTTTCAATATGTTAGGTAACACGGTTTGAAAAAGAATACTCAGCTTCTCATCATACTTTGTATTATATCATCTCTGCGTGAAAGGCATTATAAATCACAGCGCGATTGAATATATTACAGGTAGGAAAAAATGGTGAAGAGGGAGAATTGTGGTGCTGGCAGTAGGTTTCGAACCCACGACCTCCTGTTTACAAAACAGGAGCTCTACCAACTGAGCTATGCCAGCAACGGGATGTATTATATCAAATGTTTATTAAATTTATAAGTACAAATTTACTTGTTGTTTTGGGTAGAAATTTATGTCGGTGATAAGACTTGATTGTCGAGGTCTCTGTTGTCCTGAACCATTGATGGTTTTAAAAAAAGCTGTCAGGGATGCAAAAAGTGGAGATATTGTGGAAATATTTTCAGACGATCCTGTTTCATTGCGTGACTTTCCTGCATTTTGTAAGTTTATGAGTCATGATTTATTGAATATGCCGGATATTGAACATCCTGATTTTTTTAGAATACGAAAAAAGTGATATTCGTTTTTGCATTTTCGATCACCCTTGATTTAAAGGTACTTAGAAAGCGAATAGTCTGATGCTATCCTAGCAAGATCGGCGTAAAATCCGCATAACTGTTGCTCATTCCAAAAGCAACCGTAATATGATTACAGTAATAGTTAATAATCACAAATTGGCTTTGTTTTTGTATGGAGAGATTTCAAAAATAGCCTCGAAATCACGACATAAGTCAATTGTGTAAAATTCAGATTTTCAGATAGCGTGGACTTTGTCGACGCTCTGAATATCAAGGTAATGACTTGCCAGGTTAGCCTGTTAAATCACTTCGTGGTAAATAGCAGGAACCCGCCGAAGATCATATTGATCAGTAGGGATCTCTTACATTTATATATGTTAGGGTGGATGTCAAAGATTCGTAGCATCTGTATGTATGATTTATATTTGGATGCTATTATTAAATATTAACTATCTGATAAATAAAATTATTTATACTTTAGGTTTAAAAAATGCCCAATAAGTACGACCTTCAAACTTTTCAGGGATTGATTCTGACTCTTCAGGATTACTGGATGAGACAAGGATGCATGATCGCAGAACCTTTCGATATGGAAGTAGGTGCTGGAACTTCGCATCCCATGACTTTTTTGCGTTCCCTGGGACCAGAGCCTATTTCCTGTGCTTATGTTCAGCCTTCACGTCGTCCAACCGATGGACGTTATGGGGAGAATCCTAATCGTCTTCAGCATTATTACCAATTTCAGGTAATTTTAAAACCTTCTCCAGATAATATTCAGGATCTTTATCTGGGTTCTTTAAAAGAGCTTGGTTTTGACCCTACTGTAAATGATATTCGTTTTGTCGAGGATAACTGGGAAAATCCCACCTTGGGAGCTTGGGGATTAGGATGGGAGATTTGGCTTAATGGCATGGAAATCTCTCAATTTACTTATTTTCAGCAGGTCGGCGGTTTGGAATGTTTCCCTGTAACTGGAGAATTGACTTATGGTCTTGAGCGTTTGGCCATGTATATCCAGAACAAGAAAACTGTGTATGATTTGACATGGGCTCACACAGCTAATGGAGATGTTACCTACGGGGATATCTATCATCAAAATGAAGTGGAGCAGTCAACCTACAATTTTGAATATGCTAACACTGATTTCCTTTTCAACATGTTTGATGAAATGGAAAAAGAAGCTAAGTATCTTTTGGAATTAGAAAAGCCTCTGCCTTTGCCTGCATATGAAAGGATCTTAAAAGCAGCTCATTGCTTTAATTTACTTGATGCGCGTCACGCCATTTCCGTAACAGAGAGACAACGTTTTATCCTAAGGATACGTGCTTTGTCTAAACAAGTAGCCGAAGAGTATTTCAATTCGCGTAAGAAACTCGGTTTCCCTATGTGTAAAAAAAACTAACCAAGGAATTGAACTGAAATGACTACAGAAAATCTGCTTCTAGAACTTGGTACAGAAGAGTTGCCGCCTAAGTCTTTAAGAACTTTGGCACAGGCTCTACATGACAACTTTGTAAAACAACTTAACTCGCTTGGACTGTCTTTCTCTGCATCTAAATGGTACGCAACCCCCAGAAGATTGGCTTTAGTAATTTCCGATTTGGAAACCAAGCAAAAAGATTCTGAACTCGAAATTAAAGGTCCAGCAGTTAAAGCGGCATTTGATGCTTCAGGAAAACCGACTAAGGCTGCCTTAGGATGGGCAAAAGCAAATAACATTGATGTAAGCGAAGCAAAAACTTTAAAAACTGATAAAGGTGAATGGCTTTATATCAAGACTTTTAAAGCAGGGCAGAGAACAACAGATTTAGTACCTGATCTTTTTGCAAAAGCGTTAAAGAGCTTACCTATTCCAAGACTGATGCATTGGGGAGCAAAAAGAGACGAATTCGTAAGACCTGTTCATACGCTTTGCATGTTGTTTGGTAAGGATATAATTCCAGGCAATATTTTGGGTATTGAGTCTTCTCGTATCATTAATGGACATCGTTTCTTAGGAAAGAAGACTGTATCTATTCGCTCTGTTGATACATATGTGCAGCAGTTGCGAGAAGAAGGCGCAGTTATTGCCGATTATGACGAGAGAAAAGCGTCAATCATTTCTCAGGTCAAGAAGATTGCTGAATCTGTAAATGGTGTGGCTGATCTTGATGATAGTCTGGTTGAAGAAGTAACTTCTATTGTCGAAAATCCGCATATTTATAAAGCAACATTTGATGAGCATTTTCTGACTGTGCCAGCAGAAGCGCTTGTTTATACAATGAAAGGCGATCAGAAGTATTTCCCTATATATGATCATCAAGGGAAGTTGATGCCTTGCTTTGCATTCGCGTCTAATATTAATCCTTCTGATCCGTCATCTTTAATTGCCGGTAATGAAAGAGTTATCAGACCGCGCTTATCCGATGCTGAATTCTTCTTTAATACTGATCGTAAGCATACATTAGAGTCTTTCTTCAAGAAACTTGAAAGTATTGTTTATCAAAAGGATATAGGTACTCTTGCTTATCGTACTGAAATAGTAAGAAAGCTTGCAGTGTATATCGCAAGAAAGATTGGTTCTGATGAGAAAAAAGCAGATAGAGCAGCATATCTTTCAAAGTGTGATTTGGCAACAACCATGGTAACCGAGTTTACTGATACTCAGGGAATTATGGGAATGCATTATGCGGAGCTTGATGGTGAGGATAAGGACGTTTATGAAGCTATTTTCCAAGCCTATCAACCTCGTTTCTCGGGTGATGATATCCCTGTCAAACCGGTGCAGATAGCCGTTTCTTTGGCAGAGAAATTTGTAACACTTGTCGGTATTTTTGGGATCGGGATGTTGCCCAAAGGAGACAAGGATCCTTTTGGCCTTAGACGCGCTGCTATAGGGTTGATTAGAATCATCATCGAAAACGGTGTTGAATTGAACTTTGTTGATGTTGTCAGCAAGGCTTGTGATCTCCTGCAGGATAAGCTTAAGAATAAATCTACTAAAGATAATGTTATTGACTTTATTTTGACAAGATTGAAATCTTTCTATCAAGATCGCGGAATAGATGCTCAAATTTATTTGGCTGTACTTTCAGTAAAACCTTGTAATTTGCTTGATTTTGATAGACGAGTTAAAGCGGTAAGTGCTTTTAAGACTCTTCCTGAGGCAGCTGATTTGGCCGCGGCCTATAAGCGTATTTCAAATATTTTGGCAAAGACGGAAATTAATTCCGAGAAGGTTAATTCATCTTTGCTTAAGGATAATTATGAAAAACGATTGGCATACCATATAGAAGCTTTAGCACCTGTTCTTAAGAACTTCTATGATGTAGGAAATTATCAGGATGCTATGTCAAAAGTTTCAGAGATACGTGAAGATGTAGATGCGTTCTTTGAACATGTAATGGTTAATGATAAAGATGAACAGGTAAGGGCAAATCGTCTGGCAATTTTAAGACAACTTCAGAATATGCTGGCCAATACGGCAGATATTTCCGTGTTGTATTGATTCAGATTATCTTTTTTCTTCTGGGGCCGTGTTTACGGCCCTTTTTTATAATTGTTCCACGTGGAACAATTTGAAAGGAATACTCAAAGAAATGTTCCACGTGGAACAATAAATTATGCTTACGATCAAATGAGTCTGGCGCTCGTTTTGATAGTTAGTGTGGAAGAACAATATAAATGTAAAAAGGGCAAGTATATTTACACTTGCCCTATCGATTATATTAAAAATTTGCCAGGATAAAGTTAGTTTTGATTCTCTTCGATATTGTCAATCATGTTTTGATAATAAGACATTGCCGCCTCATCAGGAGAATCGAGCATTTGTTCGAACATATGTTTTATTTGTTCTTTTACAGAGGCTCTGGTGATAAATACCAATTGTGATATTTTCTTATCATTAGGCCATTCCTTCATTGTAGCTAAAGGGTAGAGGTTACCCATTACCGCATGAATAATTACAGGCTTTTCTTGTCCTTCAAGATTTAAGATACCTTTTATTCTTAAAATAGAATCGCCGTAAAGATCTTGTACACTGCCTATAGCAGAGAGTAGGGCTAAAGGTTCTATAACTCCTTCATGTTCAATACTAAAAGAATCAACATCGGTATGAGCTATGATCTTCGGTTTTGCTACTCCTACTGCTCCTTGAAGACTTGCTGGGCGTAGAGAGCTTGCTAACGGAGTTTTTATTTCAAGCCATGATTTAACTTGAGATTCATAGTCTTGTGATGAATTTTGATAAGGTCCGGTTTCAAGCAATAATTTAGGTGAAATTTGACCTTTAATAACAGGATAAATTTTGGAATTTGGGTTGATCTTTCTTGCTACATCATAAATTGGTTCTAATGAGTCAGAGTCAATAAGGTCTGTTTTAGAAACTAAAATAAGATCTGCTAGAGCTATTTGTTTTACTGCTTCATATTGTTTCTTTAATTGAGTTGCAATAAATTGTGCATCTAAAACGGTTACAGTACCAGCGTAATAAAAGTTATCCAGTAGGTATTCATCGCCGTTTAAGGTAGCTATAACACCAGCTGGATCAGCCAATCCTGTAGTCTCAATAAGGACTCTTTTGAATTTAGGTATGATACCTTGTTGAGCTTTAACCAAATTATTAGCTAAAGAGTCGATTAGAGCTCCTTGTAGAGAGCAACATATACATCCGGATCCTAATAAAACAACAGTATCATCAACGCTTTCAACTAGCTCATGGTCAAGACCTACATCACCAAATTCATTGATTAGTACCAATGTATCTTTAAATTCTGGTGTATTTACCCAATGATTTAGCAAAGTGGTTTTACCGCTTCCCAAGAAGCCTGTAATTATATTTACTGGAATACGGGTATCAATTTCTTCAATTTCCATTTTAAAACTCCGTTGTAGTTAACCGTTGGTTGTTGTAGGGGGGAGATTGTCAGCATACTTAACAAGTACCCAGAAGTTACTTTGTAAGTATGCAGACGTTACTATTGCACAACAATAAACTTGTTATGCACAAATAGCATCATTGTTAAATTTAAAAAACAGTTTTTTGGATCGAGTATTAGATTTGTAATTATCAGATCACGATAGAAAATCCAATGCGCGATTCAACGCCGTGTTTCTAATCTCATCATTTTCATTCAGTACGTCATGATAAGACGAAGGTAAAGACAAGACAATCGGTTGATTGTGATTTGACGAATGTAGTGAAAAGAATCTATTTGTAGCTTTAGTCGAAACGACTTTGTCAAATTGAGCTGTTTGAATCAGCATGGGGACGGGAAGTTCTTTGGTTGTTTTGAAAAGACTTTGCTGTTTTTTTAGAGTTTGATGAACGAATCCCCAAGTAGGGGAGCCGATGGTTAGTTCTGGGTGTTTTTGGTAATAGTCGTGATATGCCTCATAACGTATTTGACAATGTGAATGATAATTATCTTTAAATAAAACTTGTTTATATTCCTTTCCGTATGGAGTAAAGCAGTCTTTGATAAAAGGTAAAGAGCCCAAAGTATGTACTATGGTTTTCAATAGCCATGGGGATAAACTTGTGTGAGGCCATAAAAAAGGTGCGATTAGGGCAACCTTGCGCGGAAGTGTTTTGGCAGAAAAAACTAAATCTAAAGCAAAAAGACCGCCTAAGGAAAAAGCTAACAAACCAAAATTATTTAGGTTTAGTTTATTGATCATATAATTGATATCTAATGTTTCATCATTAAAATCAATAATGTGACATTTTTGACGATTTTTTAGTAGGCGATCTGCGATACCTTGACCTCTAGCAAACAGTACGGCAACTTTGATTCCGATTTTATATGTACAGTATAAAAACTCAGCGTATTTATGTGCAGTTTCTCCTCGACCGGGAATAACGACTATCGTTGTGTGAAATAATTCTGGCTCTGCAAGAGCTGCTCTTATTTTTATTCCGTCACCGCGATCAAAAGTAAGAATTTTTACTTTTTCGTTCCAAAAGCACTCGATATCGTCTTGTTTGGATGCAAAATCAATAGCAGAAAGCCACCTGGACGCAGTCGATTGTTGCATACAGCCTCCTTTTAAAAAGTCGCAGGCCGTGTGAAATTAACGCTTGCGAGTGATTTTTGTGACGTTGGGGATAGCTTTAATACGTCTTATTACTCCGGCTAAATGTAGACGGTCTCGTACAGTAATTGTAAGTATCAGCAAAGATGTATTGTCGTCATTTTGTTCAGAGCTTATGCTTTGAACGGTGGAACTTGCCATATCGATAGCATTTAAAATTTCCGTCATAATTCCCTGACGGCGCTCGTACTCTATGATTATCCCTGTATTGAAAGTAAGTGACGACGTTACCGCAAGATTCCAGCCTACTTTCAGTAATTTTGACGGTGATTTCTCCGTAGCAAGCAGGTTACGACAATTTTTATTATGAATAACCAAACCTCGGCCTGAAGCAACATGGGCTATGATTTCATCTCCGGGGATAGGCATGCAGCATTGTGCGAATACATAAGGAATACCGCCTGTACCTGTTAAAGGTAAACTACTGTCATCCAATAAATCAGGGGCAATAATTTTGGCTACGGAGACAGTGAGAATATTACCTACGGCTACGTCCACGAAGAGTGATTTGAGATCCGGTTTGCCGAATTGTTCCAACACGCGATTTATTGAATCTTGAGAAATATCTTCTATGCGGCGTCCGCGCAGTGCATTGATTAGTAAACGTCTTCCTATAAGTTCGCATTCTTGTGAACGCAAACCTTTCAGGTATTGCCTGATTTTTGAACGGGCTTTAGATGTTACAACGCTTGATAACCAAATAGCATTGGGGTTTGCGTTGGGATTGGTAATTATTTCTACTGTTTGACCAGATTCCAATCTGTGTGAAAGAGGAAAACTGTGGTGGTTAACCAAAGCTCCGATACAGTGTTGGCCGATATCCGTATGTACGGCATAGGCAAAATCTACGGGCGTAGCTCCTTTTGGAAGATTGTAAATCTTACCTTCTGGAGTAAATATGTAAATTGCATCTGAGAAAAGGTCTGTTTTAACGTCTTCGATGAATTCTGTTGACGTAGCTGCACTTTTTTGAAGGTTTGCAAGATTCTTAAGCCATCGTTGCGCATTTCGTTGTGACGTTGTAGATACAGGTTCTGAACCAGATTCTTTATAAGCCCAGTGAGCGGCTACGCCGCGTGCTGCAATTTGGTCCATGAATTCGGTACGTATCTGTATCTCTATAGGAACGCCGTGTGGACCGATAAGCGAGGTATGTAACGACTGATATCCGTTGATCTTAGGAATGGCAATGTAATCTTTAAATCCGTTCGGACGAGGTTTAAACAGATTGTGCATCTGACCTAATACACGGTAACAAGTATCTACATCGTTCAAAATGATCCTAAAAGCATAGACATCCATGATTTCATTGAACTGGAGCTCTTTTCGAACCATTTTTGTGTAGATGCTGAAAATATGTTTTTCACGCCCGCGTACTCTGGCTTGTATTCCTGCATCCTTTAATTTGATCCGTATGGCATCCATAATGCCGCTGATGATTTCACGCCGATTGTTTCTTGCTTTTGTAACAGCCGCTTTAAGTACGCGGTAACGCATAGGGTAAAGAGCTGCTAATCCTAACTCTTCAAGTTCAGATTTGAGTTCTGAAATACCCAAACGGTTTGCAATAGGAGAAAAAATGTCCAGTGTTTCTTTGGCAATACGTTTGCGTTTGTCTGTACGCAAAGCACCCAAAGTACGCATATTATGGGTGCGATCTGCCAATTTGATTAGGATCACACGTATATCTTGGGTCATAGCCAAGATCATTTTTCGATAATTTTCTGTTTGTGCGTCGCGATAATTACTGAATTTTAGTTTGTCTAGCTTTGTGACACCTTCAACCAGATTTTTGACGGCTGTTCCGAAGTGTTCTTCAAGGAAATGATCAGAAATATCCGTATCTTCAACGACATCATGTAATAACGCAGCCTGTACGGATTCTGCGTCAAGATGCATTTTTGCTGTAAGAGTAGCAACGGCTATAGGATGGATAATATAAGGCTCACCCGAAGCTCTGCGCTGTTGTGAATGTGCTTTGTCTGCTACGACAAAAGCTTTGTCAACAGCGATTACACCTTCGGGGTCGAGGTACGAACATACGCATTCACGCAGATGAACGTAGTAATGCAAGTTGGGAGAATGTAAAACTTCTTCAGAAGGTGCTTCTGACGGCTTAATTGCAATGTCTGCAGTAGTATTAAGCGTTTCTCCCATATGCTAATCCTTAGACCAATTTAGGCAAACATTTCAGCACCGTCAATAGGTGCAAATTCATTATCGGCAGGATGTGCTGAGGCATCACGCAGGTGTTCCTTGCGATCCTGTTTGTCCAAAAATTCTTCAGTAATAAGTCCTTCTTCGATTTCACGAAGTGCGATCACAGTGGTCTTGTCGTTCTTTTCTTCGACCAATGCCTTGCTACCCATGGATATCTGACGGGCGCGACGGGCAGCGAGCAGTACCAAATCGAAGCGGTTTCCCACTTTTGCTACCGCGTCTTCAACCGTAACTCTTGCCATGTTGCGAATCCTCTGAAAAAAGAAAATTAAATTTGAATAAACTGATCTTTTAATTATACATGATCATGACCGGACAACTGTGGGAATAATTCATGTAACCGTTCCGTTTGTAGAGTTGTTTCTGATCGTGAAGATAGGATAATTGATCTTAATGTCAAAAGGCTTTCGTCAAAATCATCATTAATGATTACATGATCGTACTCTGAGAAATGAGATAGTTCGGAAATAGCTTTTTCCATACGAGAATCGATTACTTCTTTGGAATCCTGTCCGCGATTTTCCAAACGTCGTCTTAATTCGTCAATAGAAGGCGGAACTATAAAAATACTGCGTGCAGCCGGGGTTTGTTTTCTTATTTGTCGGGCTCCTTGCCAGTCTATGTCAAATAGAACATCTTTGCCTTCTGAAAGCCATTGTTCGACAATTTCTCGAGAAGTACCGTAGTAATGATCGAATACTTTTGCATATTCGTAAAAAGCACCGCGTGATATTAAAGATTTAAATTCTTCTTCTGAAACAAAGTGATAGCTTACATGATTTTCTTCGCCAGGTCGCGGCAAACGGGTAGTGTGAGATATACTCAAACGTAAAGAATCATCATGATTGAATCTGTTTAAAAGAGCATTTATCAGTGATGATTTTCCAGCACCGCTTGGAGCTGAAACAATAAATAATGTGCCTTGTTTTTTCATTTTTAAGCTCAATCTTCAGTGAATTGCTGATCCGTATCGTCTATTTTGGTTGTTGGATCCATTTCATAAGCCTCGAACCATGATTTAATGACTTGTCTGGCTTCTTCGACGCCGATTTTTTTTAAAGCAGAAAACGCGATAATGGTAAAAGTACCTGCAAATTCACTTAAAAGACTGCGCACCTCTCCTACAGCCTCTTTTCTTGCATTAACGCCGAGTTTGTCACATTTTGTGAGCAAAATAAGTAATGGAATTTGTGCTGCGATAGTCCAATCTATGATAAGGCGGTCATGATCCTTTAGCGGTGTACGTATATCCATGGTTAGAACAAGACCGGTAAGTTCACGACGCTGTCTTAGGTAATTGGTCATATTATGTTGCCATTGCCTTTTCATATTTTCCGGGACTGCAGCATATCCATAACCTGGTAAATCTACCAAATGTCTATCATCGGTGATTTTAAAAAGATTAATCAGTTGAGTTCTTCCTGGTGTTCTTGATGTTTTGGCTAGATTTTTTTGATCACAAATGGCATTAAGCGATGACGACTTACCAGAGTTCGATCGGCCGATAAAAGCAATTTCTGCACCAGTATTATTTGGTAGTCTGGCAATATCCGGCGAACTGGTAACAAATTTTGTGTTACGAAAGGAAAATGCCTTGGGCTTTTGTTCTGCACTCATGTGTTTTCCTGTTTCAACGTTTCGTTTGAATAATGTATTGACCTGTTCAAATATGGAAACAAACATAGATCAAAATCTGATCTATAGGGCAAATTACTCGTTTGACGACTGCAAATGCAGTGCAGTTTGGAGGAGAGACAAGTAAGTTCTCATTTCCATGTCAGCACGCTTTTTTAAATAGTAATCTCCATAAGAAAGGTATATTACTATAGTGGTATAAACATATTCGTTTAATATCAATTGATTATATGTTAAACGAATAATCTAATTTGAGTTTACAGGTTGAATTGTTTGAGGATATCATCAGGACTTTCTTCGCTATGTTCTTCTATGTCACGAAGTTTGCAAAATTCTACATTATCCATGGCTAATTCCATGAAAAACACATTACCCTTTTCAGTGAAAAATGTTACTTTGCTAAATTTCGGAGTATCAAGATTTACACTGATGTTAATTTGTAACTCTTTTGGCAAGGCCAACATTTTGGGTTGCGATTGAGTTATTTTTGTATGTAATTCGCGGCTGATCGTTGTGACGTAATTACCGAGAATTTGATTCATCAATTCTCCAAGCGCATTGGATACTTCTTCTGAAGTGTAATTATGAGCTTGCTCGTTTTCCGGGATCCCTACCATTGTCATGTAGCTCTTATAGAGCTCCATTGCAGTCTCTTTTGGAAAGTTAATTACTGCCATTCCGGAAAAAGACCCTGTAAACATTGCGAAAGTGCCTATGTCTGGAGTAAGCGTGGTTTTAGTAATGGTTTGAATCATCGGTGCGTAACTAATGTTGTCTCCTGTTGCAGAAGTCAAAACTCCAGTAACGCTATCGCAAAGCTTTAACAACAGATCGGCATAATTGACGGTTTTTAAATGTTGATCAGACATCCTGCCTATCTCCTTATTGTTATTTGATTAGATATCTCCTTTTCTTTTCAGTAATAAAAAAGGACGGATAAAGGCTTAGTTTAGCACCACCTTTATTCTTAAAATATAAATTTTGGTGCAAACTTATTTGTCTTTACATCATGCTCAGTCCGGTAACTTTGCATGATGTTTGTTGTATGTAAGGATGCTCTTAACCTATTTTATTCCGAGCTCTTTTATCTTTCTTGTTAAGGTATTTCGCCCCCATCCAAGCAATTTTGCAGATTCTTGTTTGTGATTACCGGTAAAGCTCAGGGTTGCCTCAAGCATAATTCGTTCAAATTCGGGAACAGCTTCTGAAAGTATGTCACGTTCACCTGCTTTGAGTCTGCCGTCCACCCAATTGCGTAATTGTTCTTGCCACGAAACTTTTTCCGTTGTCGTTCCAGTAATTGAGGTTGCCGATTTTTGGATTTGAGGTTTTGCGTGTAAAAATTCAGTTGGCAGATCTACCAATTGAATGTCTCTGCCTGTAACCATTATAGTAAGGTATTTGCAAAGATTTTTTAGCTGTGTGACATTGCCTGGCCATTGTTGACGACAAAGAAAAACCAGAACTTCAGAGGTCAATTTTTTAGGTTCTGTGTGGGCATCTTGAGCAGCTTGAGCTAAAAAGTGTTTTGCCAACATGGGAATATCATTATTACGTTCCCTCAATGCAGGCATATTTATGTTAATCACATTTAGTCTGTAAAAAAGATCTGCAATGAATGAGCCGTCTGCCACCATGCTTTCTAGATCTTTTGATGATGTGGCGATAAGTCTGATATCAGAACGTATGCTTTTATCCGAACCAAGAGGGACGTATTCACCGTCTTGAAGCAATTTGAGCATTCTGGTCTGGGCTTCTAAAGGCATATCGCATATTTCATTGACAAAAAGAGTTCCGCCTTCAGCTCGGCTTAAAGCACAGGATAATTGTTTTTGTCCGCAGTCGCCAAAAATTTCACTTTGCACCATTTCTTTTGGCATTGATGACATATTAACGGTGATAAAAGGTTTGGAACGTCTTTGTCCATGATTGTGCAACGCCATGGCAACAAGACCTCGTCCTGTACCTACTTCTCCGTGTACCAATACAGGCAACTCCGTTTTTGAAACGCGACCTATAAATTTAAAGACTTCCTGCATTACAGGTGATTTGCCAATGATTTCATCATTGTCGTCTTGTTCTTTGGTCTTGGGCTGTAATTGAGGATTTGCTTTTTCTTCTTTAAGTTTCAGAGAATTATAGCGATGCATCGCAGCTCGGCGTATTACCGCGATTGCCGATTCTATGTCAAAAGGTTTCGGCAGATATTCAAATGATCCCTGCTCATACGAGTCGATGGCTGCGGCTAAATCACTGTGAGCGGTCATGATAATGAAAGGAATGTTTTCATCAACTTCATGTACTGCCTTAATCAAGGCCAAACCGCTAATTCCCGGCATTCGTATGTCAGAGACAATCACATCGGGGATTTCGTGTTGGAGTGCGCTTAAAGCTGCCTCTCCGTTTTCAAAGAGGCGGTGCTGTATACTGTTGACGTCTAAAGCTTTGTCAAAAACAAAACGTATGCTGGCATCGTCATCGATGATCCAGATCATGGGATTCATAGATTTTATACCTCGCTGAATTTTCCGCTTTTGGGAAGGGGCAGGATCAATTTAAAGGTTGTCTCGGTTTCATCGCTGAGGCATTCCAGCGAGCCGCCGTGACGTTCCATAATGCTTTGTGCAATGGAGAGTCCTAAGCCATTACCGCTACTTTTAGTGGTTACCATTGGATAAAAAATGGTTTGGCGCATTTCTTCAGGAATTTGCGGACCGTTATTGGAGATTGATATGGCCACTACGGTCGGGTATTTGCGATCACGAATGATGACTCCTGATTCGGCTCGAGTTTTGATCCTGATACAAGGATGCGGTGTAGGAGCTTCATTCATAGCGTCTTCCGCATTTTTTATTATGTTTATCAGCACCTGTTGCATTGCATCAACGTCAAGCTTCAACTCAGGTAAGGACGGATCGTAGTTTTTTTCAATCCTTACTTTTTGCGATTGAGTCTGCATGGATTGAAGTGAAAGAACTTTTTCAATAATAAAATGAATGTTGGCCCAAATGAGAGGGTTAGGATGTTGCGGCCCCAGAAGGTTATTCACAAGATTTTTTAATCTGTCGGACTGCTCTATGATCACTTGGGTATACTCTTTGAGGCCTTTTTGATTGCTGTAAGTCATTTCCAACAGCTGAGCAGCTCCGCGTATTCCCCCAAGCGGGTTTTTTATTTCGTGAGCCAGATTACGTATCAAATCTCTGGCTGCCATATGCTGTGTCTGCAATTGCACCGCATCGACAAGACGTTGCTGATGTACCAGAGAACGAAGTTCGATGATGAGACCGTGACGACGCGAGTTGTAAGAACTCACATTAATGTTAACTACAATCGAAACGCCGGGTTCAGGGGATAACAGTATGTTGGCAGCGGAAAATCCGGGAAAGTTGGATTTTATCGGAACAGGCAGATTTGACATAAAAGCTTTTTCTGTTTTATCCACGATATCGCTGAATTTAAGCGTTTCGATCTTTGAGCGAGACATGCTTAAAAGCTGTTCTGCTCCTGGGTTGGCATAGATGACACGCAACATAGGGTCAGTCACCAATACAGCGGTGTATAACCCTTCCAAAATAGATTCAGCATCAACTTGCATAAACAAATCCGATCTAAAAATGTGCAATATCAATCTTATGAGGATGACTTTAACATAAAAACAGTATTTGAGCACAATTTTAGTGCACAAAAAAATCAATTTTATTGGGAAATTTCTGAATTAAAAATAATTAACAATTTGTTATATAACAAAAAAGCCCGAATATCTAGATATTCGGGCTTTTAAATAAACAGACTAAATTAGTGCTGAATTATTCGTTATTCTTCTTGCCACCAGCAGCTCGGAAGGCACGGATACGATCCATTTCAGACAGGTTCTTTTTACGCAGACGTAAACTTACCGGCGTTACCTCCACCAGTTCGTCTTCATCGATATATTCAAGACACTGTTCAAGAGACATTCTTACCGGAGGAGTAAGAATAATGTTGTCATCAGAGCCTGCGGCGCGTACGTTGGTAAGTTTCTTGGTTTTTAAGGGATTTACGGTCAAATCGTTGTCACGTACGTGTTGTCCGATTATTTCACCTTCATAGACTTCTTCGCCGGGACCGACAAACAAACGTCCACGTTCTTGCAAGAACCACAATGCATAAGGAACCGTTTTTCCGGTGTCGTTGGAAATCATCACACCGTTTTGTCTGGATCCGATGGTTCCGCCGACGTAGGTGTCATAACTGTCAAATGAATGATACATTAGACCGCTACCGGAGGTCAGGGTCATATACAAGGTTTGAAATCCGATAAGACCGCGGGAAGGAATACGGTAATCGAGACGAACGCGTCCTTTGCCGTCAGGAACCATGTTTTTAAGATCACCTTTACGACGTCCCAATTCTTCCATAACCGGTCCTTGATTGTCTTCATGCAGATCCAATGTCAGGACTTCATACGGTTCAAGTGTTTTCCCGTTTTCTTTTTTAAGGATGACTTCTGGACGAGATACTGCCAGTTCATACCCTTCACGACGCATTTCCTCGATTAGTACGGACAGATGCAATTCACCGCGTCCGGATACTCTGAAACGGTCTGCTTCCTCTGTTTTTTCCACACGTAATGCCACGTTGTGGACCAATTCCTCTTGCAAGCGTTCTTCAAGGTTGCGTGATGTGATGAATTTACCCTCACGGCCTGCAAAAGGTGAAGTATTAACGCAGAAGTTCATCGTTACCGTAGGCTCATCAACTGTTAATGCCGGCAAAGCCTCTACTGCGGAAGGATCGCAGATGGTATCGGAGATTTTTAATTCACCAAGACCGGTTACGGCTACAATGTCACCGGCTTCAGCAGTTTCGGCAACTTTTCTGTGCAGTCCCAAGTAATCCATTACCTGACCGATCTTCCCTTGGCGGGTATTACCGTCTCGATCGATAATGGTAACGGTTTGGTTGGCGCTTGCTTTGCCTCTTTTAACGCGTCCTACACCTATTACGCCTACATATGAGGTGAAATCCAGTGAGGATATTTGCATCTGGAAGGGACCGTTAAGATCTGAGTCAGGGGGAGAAACGCGATCAACTATGGTCTGGAAAAGAGGCTCCATGTCGGTACCCGGTTTATCTTCATCCAAACTTGCCCATCCTTGGAAAGCCGATGCATAAACCACAGGGAAATCTAACTGTTCGTCGGTAGCCCCCAAGTTGTCAAAAAGATCAAAAACCTGATCTATGACCCAACTAGGTCTGGCCCCTTCTCGATCGCATTTATTTATGACTACGATAGGTCGTAACCCTTGTGCAAAGGCTTTTTGTGTTACAAATCTGGTTTGAGGCATAGGTCCGTCGACAGCATCGACTAATAGCAATACTGAATCAACCATGGACATGACACGTTCAACTTCACCGCCGAAGTCAGCGTGACCTGGTGTATCGACGATATTGATTCGATATCCGTGCCAATCGATAGCTGTATTTTTCGAAAGAATGGTGATGCCGCGTTCTTTTTCAATGTCGTTGGAATCCATGACTCGGGTTTGACCGAGTTCGTTGCGGTCCAGAGTGCCGGATTGACGCAGAAGGCTGTCTACCAATGTAGTTTTGCCGTGGTCAACATGCGCGATGATGGCGATGTTGCGGATCTTGTTAACATCCATCTTGATTACCCTGTGGTTGGATCAGAAATAACGGTTCTTGTTTAGGAAGCGCAAATCTGCTTGCCAAAGAACGCTCGACTGTAAGTATTTTGTTTAAAAAGCAAAGTCAGGCGTCGGCAGAAAAAAGGTTGAGGTCACGCGGTTAAATACCGTTTATTGTGCCTTGTCGTTAAAATCACAGTATTTTAGCCGAAAATTTGATAGATGACGCATTATTTTGTAGGTCAAAGTGTCAGAACTACAGGTAAATAACGTAGTTTGTTGACCCGTATAAGAGATAAGCCGCAATCTTTTGGCTCCTTTGTTAAAATAATCGCTGCTGCAGTTTGTTTTTATAAACGGGGGTTTTGTGAGAGAGCTTTTAAGGTTTTTTTTCAAGCGCATTAAAAGGGACAGTTTAGGTCTTGAAGCTTCGGCATTGGCGTTTACCTCTATTTTGGCATTGGTCCCTGCGGCCACGGCAATTCTGTCTGTATTTGCTTTATTCCCTTCTTTTATGGGGGTAAAAGAAGCTCTTAAACAGTTTGCGTCACAAAATTTCATGCCGGTATTTAATGAGACTGTGAGTACTCATTTGGGCATGTTGATCGAGCATGCAGCTAAACTTACGGTTACCGGATCAGTTGCTTTTTTTGTCATTGCGTTATTGTTAGTCCGATCAATTGATTTTTCTTTTAATCGGATTTGGCACGGCGGACGTCGTAAATTAGGTTCTACCGTAGCTATTTATTGGACTTTGCTGACATTAGGGCCGTTATCGGTCGGCTTGATTATATGGATCACCACCAAGGTATTTGCCTATGCGGCGTTATCAGGAGGGGTAGTCGGTATCCCGATGGTAATAGCTTATTTTGTTTTGCCTGTGTTAATAGAAATCATTGTGGTGACGGCTGCTTTTATGGTAGTGCCGGCAGCTACGGTTAAATTTCAGGATGCCTTGCTGGGAGCCGCTTTTGTTACTATTTTTCTTGAGATTTCCAAGAAAGTATTTAGTGTATTTGTTTTAAATTTTTCAGGGTATCAGATGGCATACGGTGCTCTGGCGGCTATTCCCGTTTTGATGTTGTGGATCTATATCAATTGGTGGATAGTCCTTGTTGGTGCTGAATTTACCGCAACATTGGGGATTGTAAGATCCGGCAATTGGGAAGGCATTCCTCCGTTTATGGTTTATTTAGCCAATATGACAGGAACTACTTTGGGATCTGATAATGCGATTAAAGTCAGACATAAAGCGGCTATACGCATTCGTGTATCAAGAACGCCTTCTTCTTTAAAGCAAAAGGCTACCAAACCTATTTCATCTGATGAAAGTAAACAAAGCGGTGTGACCTCCGATAAGAATATCAAACGGGATTGATTACGATTAGGTAGGCAATCTATTTTCAGAAAGTGGAGGTAGATTGCCTATTTTTGTTCGGTATTCTTTTCTTTGTTGTCTTGACGAATTTCCGTGTTTTCTTTATTGATGTTTTCCTTTGTATCTTGTTCTAGTGCTGCTATTTGATCTTTTAATACTTGTACTGCATTGAGTAATTTTTCATGATCACGCTGCAGGGCAGTTTCTTCAGCTTGTTGTTTTTCTTTATAAGCTTCTTCTTCATCTTTGCTCAATGCTTTTACAAACAGTCCAGGACGCATAATTCCTCGTTGCAGAGCTTTAATATTGAAGATCGGATCTTTTAAGGTACCGCTTATGTCTGCTACCGTAATGCTGTCTTTGGGAATACTTACGAAAAATGCTTTTCCCTGATTATTTAAATTAGGCAACGACGCTTGACCGTTTAAGTTTACATCGGCCGTTGATAAAGACGCGCTGGCAGAATAGCACAACTGCTTATCATTGAATAAAGCCTGAGCTTTAACTTGATGCATACCGCAATCGCTGTCAGCTAAAGCGGTCAGCAACTGACTTTTATCCAAAACAAAATCTTCTTTTTTTCCGCCGTTAATAAGATCCAAACCAAAGGAGGAAATCAGCAGATTGTCACTTGAAAATTTAATAGAACCTGTAAGGTTAGTTAACAGTTCTTCTTCTGTTCCTTTACTTTTGAGATCCGCATCCAAATTGATTTTTCCGCTCAGAAGATGAGGGATCAGGCTTGAATTCAATACTGAAAGGTCAAAATCGTGGGCTTGTGCCATGAAAAAACTGCGACCGCCGTTACGTGATAAAGATAGAGTCATGCCGGCAAGTGAGTTTTTGATTTGCAATTTAGGCACTGATAACATGAATACAGGATCAGTAAGATTGGCAATGCAGGACATCGAGTTGATGCGGAGATCCGCGTAAGTAAGATCTGTTGTTGTAAAGGTTGCCATGCCGGCCGGAGCTGGAGTTATACCGTCGGTATGTGACCATGAGAATCCGGACATGTTTCCGGAAATCGAAGCTGCTGATAGCGGTAACCAGTCAACATGAGATAAAAAACGGGCATTTTCGAAAGTTACTGAACCTAAAGCAATACGTCTTCCGTCTGTATCTTTTAAAAAACCGTCAACAAGGTCTCGTGTGAGTTCAATATGCGGGGATTCAAGTTTCAGCATCCTGATGGTATCACCGGTATCAACTGTCGAAAAAGACGCGTCAAGTTCGTATGAACCATCAAAAACATTTCCGCTCAATTTTGTTTCTATTGAATTATTCTCAAAGTCAATTTCAGCTTTATTTTCTTCTAGAGTAAGTTGCATGGCACTTTTGGTGATTTCAGAAATATCTCCTTTGAAGTTGCCGTTTAAATTTCCCTGATCGTATTGCATATCAATTACACGACCGCTAATTCCGGACAGAGAAAGATCGTTAGCCGGCATAATAGCGGTTACATCATTGAGCTCTGCTGTTTTGGCGCAAAGACTGTATTTTGAAATTAAGCGTAACGGATCTTTTAATACAACTCGATCCAGTTGAAGGTTGTCAAAATCGAGTTTTGAATTGCTGTTTTGAAAAGTCAGCGAACCTGAAACAAATCCGCCTAAGGCGTTGGCTTTTAAATTTGAAATGTAAATTCCTTTATCGTCAGATGAAAATGATCCGGAGAGAGATTGATATGAGATACCGTCACAAAGACCGTTAACCAATGATCCTGATCCTGATTTTATGCTTAGATTAAGATCCGGACCTATATTTACTTCGGATAGATCAAAAGACGCATCTTTTGCGCTTAAAAACGGTAATTCAACAGGAACATGTTTTGCTCTTAATGAAGTAATGGATATTTTGTCAAATCCTAAATTTTTCTTTCTTAGAAGTTCCAAATCCAAAGGAGAAAGAAAAGCATCCCGTAGATATAAATCTTTGATTAAAAGTTCTTTTTTAGATAAAAGTGATTTTAAATCATATTCAAGATAGAGTTCTCCTATGTGACTTGATGCAAAACTTACGTCGTGGACTTTTACGGTGTCTGGATAGATAGGAGAAAATTCCACTGAGGCTGCTTGGAAAGGTATCCCTGAGCGTTCAGATAAAAGTTTTATCAACGGAACTTTAACGTGCTGACCGTTGAAGTAAAGGATGAACCCGAATATGACTACGCTCAGGATGCCTGTCGGTATTAATAGCCACTTCAACAACTTTTGCCAAAAAACGTTATGTTGGCGTTTTTTACGTATATTGCGTCTTAAAGCCATGAAGAAGCCTCTTTAGCTTTTACGAAATTTTTTCTTGACGAATTGCGGAAAACCAGCGGTTAATCAAAGCAGCGGTTGTTTCCTTATTGTTAATGATTTGCTCTGCGGTTTTATGTGCTTTTGGTATGAGATCAGCGTCGCGAACACTGTCGGCTATTCTGAATATATTGAATCCGGTTTGTTTATCTCCGAATATTTCACCTGGTCCGCGTAAGTTGAGATCTGCTGCAGCAATAGCAAATCCGTCGGTAGTACTACGCATGATCTTGAGTCTTTGCATTGCTATTTCGCTGCATTCACCTTGGGCGTTACCGTACAATAACAGGCAGTATGATGATTTGGATCCTCGTCCGACACGTCCTCGCAGTTGATGTAATTGAGCAAGTCCCAAGCGATCGGCATTTTCTATAACTATGATTGAAGCATTCGGAACATCCACTCCAACTTCAATAATAGTGGTAGCCACCAAAACAGAAGCTTCCCCTCTTGAGAATTCCTGCATTGCGATATTTTTTTCCGCTGTACTCATTTGGCCGTGAACTAAAGCAACTTTGTATTTTGGTAAAGCTTGGCTCAATTCCTTATGTACTTTCAGTACGGAGGCCGTTCCGTCGTTTTCTTCGTCATCCGACATTTCTATGCGAGGGCATACCCAATAAGCCTGTATGCCTTGAGAGCAGGCTTGTTGTAATCTGGTAATTACTTCGTAACGGCGATTTGCAGAGATCACAGCGGTAACGATGGGGGTTCTTCCTGATGGCAGTTCATCAAGCATGGAAACATCGAGATCCGCATACAAAGCTAGCTGTTGGGTCCTTGGTATCGGCGTTGCAGTCATCACCAGCTGATGCATGGTTTTACCTTTGGGCGCTTTTGAGAGCATGGCAATACGTTGTTCAATACCAAAACGATGCTGTTCATCGATCACAGAAAGAGCCAAATTATGATATGAGATATCTTTTTGGAACACACTGTGGGTACCGATTATTATTTTTATTTCTCCCTGACTTATATCATATAAAAGTTTTGTTCTTACAGTATTTTTTATGGATGAAGTAAGCAGGGCGCATTTTATTCCAAGAGGTTGTAATAATTCTGAAAATTTTCTGTAATGCTGTTCTGCTAACAATTCAGTCGGTGCAAGCAAAACACTTTGAAAACCGGCTGCTGCAACTTGCAGACAGGCCATCAATGCCACTAATGTTTTTCCTGATCCCACATCTCCGTGCAGAAGGCGTAACATCGGAGTGTGTCGTTGCAGATCTGCGCAAATTTCTTGAAAAGCTTTTTGCTGAGCTTGCGTAAGTTTGAATCTCAGGTTTTTTAACAGCAGATCGTGGAGTTTTGGGGAGAAAGGAATACGAAGGCTTTCCCGACTTAAGTTCAGACGCCTTAAATTCAGCATTGAAAGCTGGTATGCAGTAAGTTCTTCAAAAGCAATTCGCTTAAAGCAGGGAAGATCTTCAGGAAGCGGTAATTTATGATCTTTACGACTCAGAGGATGATGAACGCCTGTAATGGCTGAGCTCAAATCCATATCATACGGATTGAATTCTTTGGGAAGCAGTTCTTGCAAAGGAATCGACGGTAATTTGCTTAGGACATTTTCGATGAATTTTGAAATGATCTTTTGCGGCATTCCTCCTGATAAGTGGTATATGGGAGTTAAGTGTTTTTTTAAGTTTGGTAAGTCTCCACCTTGTAAGAATTCAATTCTTGGATGTTGCAAGCATTTGATACCCGAGTTGTCGCGTTTGATAGAACCGAAAGCAAGCAGTGAAGATCCTGATTTGAAGTTATTGGTAAATACCGGATATGCATTGAAAAAAACTGCTGCTACAGTGCCGCTTTCATCGTCAAGAATCACTTTGAAAAGTCTTGTTCTTCCTCCTTGAAAGGTTTTGCTGTTGCGTACTTTAAGGTGCATGAGCACGAAACGTCCGTCCGGTACGGCATCCCGTGCTGAAGTAATAAAGGTTTCGTCCAGATAACGGAAAGGCAGATCGATCAACAGATCAAAAAGATTCAATATGCCTTGGCTTTGCAGAATATCGGCATATTTTTTTCCGACTCCTTTTAAGGAGGTAACTGCACTGTTGATGTAATAGTCGTTGTTGTCTGCCATGAGAGAGGAAACCTTAAAGCAGATGTCTGATGATCACTGAAGCTTTAAACATTTTTACTTTGGAGAGTATTTTTTGTACTTCTTCAGGATAATGTTCAGGAGACTCTAATTCAGAAACGGATGAAATTTTTTTAGTGTGTTTCAGTAAATACAGTTGCTCGTGTATGAATTTTTCCTGTAAAAGATGTGAAGGATCGGAAATTAATAAACCGTTTTCAAGATCCAACCCCCAGGCACGAGGATTTAAATTGTTTCCGGTAATGAGAGCATAATTTTGATCGGTAAACATACCTTTGACGTGGAAGGTATTGTCTCCGTTTTTCCATAACATTATTTCAAGCTGACCGTCGTTTATGCTTTTTTGATGTTTTTGCATAAATGCTCTTAGGTTTTGTTCATATATATACGGCACAACTCCAACCGTGGAAAATTTTTCATCTGACTTGATAAAAAAATCGTTGGCGGTTTTATCTCCGACTAATAATGTTATTTTTACCCCGCTTTTCAATGCCGCTTCTAATTGAAGTTGTACTTGCTTGGGGGGATTGAAGTAAGGAGTGCAGATAAAAAGGTGACTTTTGGCTGCTCCGATCATCCATAAAATAGCTCGGTTCAATGCGTTACGACGTTTCCCTAAACCTGCAATCGGACAGATCCCAATCTGATTTTTATGCAGATGGTCTCCTTTGAATAGGTATTGAGTTTGAGTCAAATGTCTTGTCAGAGTTCTGATGTCATCTCGTATCTGTTTTGCATTTTTTACCGGTCCTTGGGAAAAATCCTGAACGGCATAGTTGGTGTGAAATGCTTCATTTACGAAATTGCACATGGAATCAGCAAGCTTTTCAGAACAAATTTCATGGTAACGATCCAAACGGTAACGTTCGTGAAAGTCCAAATAGACGTCATTTATTGAAGCTCCTGAATAGAGAACAGTGTCGTCGAAGACACATCCTTTTAAGTGCATAACCCCGAAAAGTTCACGTCTCTTTACAGGTACTCCGTATATTGAAGGGGGATTATCACTGTGTTCCGCGGCTTTATAATAAAGTTCACTGTTGCCTAAAGAAGGTTCTTTTCCGATTAATCCGCGTTGAGCACGATGAAAATCAACATAAATTTTTACATAAAGATGAGGGTTATGACTTTTTGCTTCGTATAAAGCGTTTAAAATTTCACGGCCGCAGTCGTCATCCTGCAGATACAGTACAGTCATCATGATCCTGCGTTTTGCTGTCGCTATGAGTTGCAACATCCGCTTATGAAACAGTGAAGGTGTCTCAAGTACGGAATAATTTTCCGCATCTACTGCGATATAGGAAAGTTGTTGCAGCCTGGTTTGACAGTAAAGCTGCCCAGCAATGTTACTGTGAAAAAACATGAAGGATCTCCTATATGGGTTGAGTTGCTTTTGTAAGCCAAGCAATTTCGTTGTCAGTGAGAGTGGACGCTGCATTGGTGATTACACTTCTGACGTTCTGATGATAATCATTTAACCATTCTTGCTCTTTTGGTGTCAGTAAGTCGGCATCAAGACAACGAGTATCGATAGGAACTAGAGTTAAAGGACAAAAACACAACATGTGAGTAAGTCCGGGACGCTGACATTTTTGTACAACAAGAAGGTTTTCTATACGTATACCGAATGCACCTTCTTTATAAAAACCAGGTTCGTCAGACACTATCATGCCTGGTTCTAAAGGAACAAGGCTGCGATGAGATGAAATGGCTTGCGGCCCTTCGTGAACTGAAAGTAAGTGTCCCACACCGTGACCTGTACCATGAGCAAAGTCACAACCGTGTTCCCACAGAGGTTGTCGTGCCAATGCGTCAAGCTGTAATCCTGATGTTCCGTAAGGAAATATAGCTGAAGAAAGCGCGATGTGAGCTTTTAAAACAAGCGTGTACATGCGGCGCATTTCATCAGTTAATCCCGGACCTACAAGCACTGTTCTTGTAATGTCAGTAGTCCCGTCTAAGTAATGGGCCCCGGAATCTATCATGTATAAAGGGCCATCGCCTATAGATTTTATGCAGTCCGATTCGGCGTAGTTGTAATGCACCATAGCGGCGTTTGTACCGATTGCGGAGATGGTATCAAAAGAAGGCTCAATAAAATCGCTTTCCACTTTACGGAAAGAAAGAGCCCGATCAGCAATTACTTTTTCATCAGTACCGGCGGTACGTCGCTTAAAGTCTTCATGATCGAAAGGCATTTTATCTATAGCGGTTAACTCGTCGAGCCAGGCGAGAAAACGACACATGGCAATTCCGTCTTTTATATGGGCCTTGTATTCTCCCGCAATTTCCACATGATTTTTCTTAGCTTTGGGCAATTGACAAAGTCCCATTCCTAAAGTGACTTTGGCACCGCCGTTGTAAAGCATGGTGAGAATGTGGGCATTGACAGTTTCCGGGTCAACATATACTGCCGATGAGGAATTACCAAGTCGTTCCAGCACCTCATCAAAGCGTTTTTCAGGAAATATATCGATATGGCCTATATGTGCTTCAAGTTGTTTTTGAGTGTCATCGTTTAAATGATCATCGGATATATACCACTCAAGGGTACCGTTAGCGTAGGCAACCATGCGGCAGTTGACCACCGGCAGGCAGTGGCGATCATGACCTCTGATGTTAAGTAGCCAGCAGATACTTTCCGGATCGCACAAGACGGTGGCATCCTGCTCCAATTCGTGTAATTTCTCTGAAAGATTATGTCTTTTTTGCGGACTCGGACATCCGTTGTATTCATCAGGAAAAATTTCAACTTCGGTATGAGACGGAGCGGGGCGATCTTTCCAGATTTCATCTACTGGATTGTTTTTTAAGTCAATTATAGAAATATCATTATGAGATAAATCTTTTTTTAATTGTTCATAAAAGCGGTAGCTTAGACAGCTTAAATCTGCTCCGACCTTAGAACCGCGCGGCAAAACGGCGCACAACCATTCAGATGGAGTTAATTCAGTAATAACAAAAGAATCGAATAATTCCGGATTAAGTTGTTTTTTAGCTTGTACTGTATAACGACCATCTACAAAAACAGCAGCACAGCGTTGCAAATTTACATGATCGTTTTTTTTCTCTGTAAGTTTGAAATCATTCTGTCCGATTTTAGATATATCTGGACGTGCAAGTGTACATATTCCGGCACTACCTGTGAAACCTGTGAGGTAGCGTATGCGTTGACAGTCGTCGGAAAGTTCTTCCGAAAGATATTCGTCATCATGAGCGATCAGAACGGCATCGCATTGTTCGCGTGTCATAAGAGACAACAGCGAATTTAAACGCTGTTGGATCATTTTTTTATTGTCCGACATAATTTTTTTAGATCCTGTTTCGTAAAAATAAGGATCAATTCATATTTAAAAAAGGTTAAAGTTTATGAGATCTTAGCACAGCGCAAAGAGCCATTTTAAAACCTTAGATCAAGCGTGGCCTCGGACAGACGTGCGATACGCATTGTTTTAATGCTGTCATGTATTTTTGAAGAAGACTAGACAAATCAGGTGGAATTCATGAGCGAATTACAGGAAGACAATCCATTACTTAGTCATTATGGATTACCAAAATTTTCTGCGATTAAACCAGAACATCTTAAAAGAGCAGTGGAACAGTCAATTGCCAAATGCCGTGAGACGGTTGAAAGGGTATGCAGAGAACACGGAAAAGATGCAACTTGGGATAATGCCATAGCACCTATGGAAGAAGTTGATGATGCTTTTTCAAAAGTATGGGGAGTTGCATCACATTTAAGCGGTGTAAAAGATACTCCGGAGTATCGAAAGGCTTACGAAGAGTGTTTGCCTATTGTTTCTGCTTATTCAAGTTGGATCGGACAGTATCGTCCTTTGTTTGAGCTGATGAAGACTATCGAAAAAGATGATTCATTTAGTCTTTTATCCAAGGCTCAACAACGTGCTATCAAAAATTCTATACGTGATTTCGTGTTAAGCGGTGTGGATTTAACTGCTGAAAAACAGCATCGTTATGCTGAAATTACTGCAGAATTATCCCGTCTTGAAACGTCATTTGCCAATCATGTTTTGGATGCTACTCGCAGTTATGTTTTGCAAATAAAAGATGAAGATGATTTACGCGGTTTGCCGTACGGTGTGCGATCTTTAGCAAAATCAGAGGCTGATAAACGAAACTTAGAAGGATGGGTGTTTACTCTGGATTTTCCCTCTTACAGACCGTTTGTAACCTATGCAGAAAATCGCAGTTTGCGTGAACAAATTTACAAGGCTTATCAAACCAGAGCTTCAGAATTAGGGGAACGTCCTGATGAGTTGGATAATACTCAGATCATGGAACAGATCCTGAAATTGCGTCATGAGTTGGCTCTGCTTTTGGGATTCAGGAGTTATGCTGATTATTCTTTGGCTACCAAAATGGCTGCCAGTCCGGAAGAGGTTTTGACTTTTCTTTACGATTTAGCAGATAAATCATTAAATCAAGGACGCCGTGAAGTAGAAGAATTGCGTGCTTATGCTAAAGCTCACGGAGTAGATGATTTGAAACCGTGGGATTTAGCTTATTTTTCAGAAAAATTACGGCTTGAAAAGTATGCTTATGATTCTGAAGCTTTACGTCGTTATTTCCCTGTAAGTAAAGTAATTTCTGGGTTATTTGAATGTACTCACAGGTTGTATAAGGTGAGTTTCAGACCTCATTTAGGGGTGGATGTTTGGGATCCGGAAGTTAAGTTTTACGATATTTATGATGAATTCGGCAGTTGCATCGGTTCTTTCTTTCTTGATCTTTATGCCAGAGAAGGAAAGCGGGGCGGAGCTTGGATGGATGAATGCATGACCAGACGGTATCGCAGAGACGGTACTTTACAGTTGCCAGTTGCCTATGTTGAATGCAATTTCACCCCGCCGGTTAACGGTCGTGAGTCGCAACTTACTCATGATGAAGTTGTAACTGTATTCCATGAGTTCGGTCATGCTTTGAATCAACTTTTGACCAGAATAGATGTACCGGATGTGTCCGGAATTAATGGAGTACCTTGGGATGCCGTAGAACTTCCTTCACAGTTTAACGAGAATTTTGCTTGGCAGGAACAGGTGTTAAAGTTTTTATCGTCTGAAGTCGGCAGTGGAGAGCCTTTGCCCAAGGAAAAATTGGATGCCCTGATAAATGCTAAAAATTTTGAATCTGCTTTGGCTATGTTAAGACAGTTGGAGTTTGCCGTTTTTGATATGAGGATTCACCTTGAGTACGATGAGAGTCAAGGCGCCAGGATCCTGGATATTTTAAAAGAGGTAAAACAACGTATGTCTGTGGTACCCCAATACGAAGACGGGCGGTTTGCTAATAGCTTTACACATATATTTGCAGGCGGTTATGCAGCCGGTTATTACAGTTATAAGTGGGCTGAAGTTTTGGCTGCCGATGCTTTTATGCGTTTTTTGGATGAAGGTTTGTTTGACTCAACAGCCGGGGACGATTTCAAGAACTATATTTTGGCAGTAGGCGGAAGTGTTGATGCCATGAAAGCTTATATTGCATTCAGAGGACGTCGTCCGACTACTGACGCGTTGCTTAAGTTAAGCGGAATAGAAAAGATCTGATCTATTCAGATAAAGGAGAACATACGGTTGACCTCCTCTACTCATAAGAATGATGGGGGAGGAGGTCAATTTTTAAATATCAACGTTTTGAAAAGCGGCGATCTTTGTGATGATCTGAGCGGCGGTTACGCTCTTGATTGTCGTTGCGATTGCCTTGGTTTTGACGGAAAGACGGACGACGCGGAAGGTCACGTTTTGCATACGGATCAGGTAGCATGACGCCGCCGATACTTTCTGCAGGTGCTCCTGTTACGGAACGATTTTCTTTGTCCACCGTAATGATTTTAACTTTAATGGGATCACCCAATTTCAATACTGTTTCCGTACCTTTCAAAGCTACCCCGCGTTCACCGTCCAGTGTCAGTGACTCTTTGTCCGGACTCATAAAGCTGAAAGGAACGAAGATCATGGCTCCGTTATCGTCAAGAGTGACTCTCATTCCGCCTCTTGAGATATCAAATACTTCACCTTGGAAAATGGTATGTTTTTCGATTTCCGGTTCAAGGTAGTCGACATATAACCAGTCTCGAACGTCACGTTCTGCCATACGGTTAGTGCGTCTGGCGGTATTCATCATGAATAAAGTGTTGTCATCTGGAAGTTTAGGATGTGTTGTACCTACGGCAATACTCTTTAACAGGCGATGGTTGATCATGTCTCCGTACTTTCGTATAGGCGAAGTCCATGTGGCATAGTTTTCAACACCCAAGGCAAAATGCGGTGCGGGTGTTATGGTGATTTGAGAATATTCTTGCAATCTGCGAATACGGCTGTCCATATAGTTATTTTCAGAGGACAGGGCAAAGCGGCGAATACTGTTATAACCTGCTATTGTTTCCAAATCTTCTTCTTTATAAGGACAGTGTTCACTGTCAAGCAATTCTTTTAATTCGGCAATTTTCTTTTTATCGAAACCTGCGTGGGTATTGAAAATACCGCAATTTAGTTTTTCCGCCAGAAGTTGTCCTGCACAGACGTTAGCAGTGATCATGCTTTCTTCGACGATTTGGTTGGCTATGCGTCGATGATTTACTTCGATATGGTCAAGAGCACCATCGGCATTTAATATAAAGTCATAATCTGGTTTATTTCTGAAAGTAGCAGCATAAGTTGCGCGGTAATTATCACGTACACGGGTAAAATCTACCAGATCGAGCAAAACTTTTTCTACTTCAGAAGATGGAGTAAAAGAAGCGTTTTCTTTATGTTCGAGATAGTCTGAAACATCGTTGTATATAAGTTTTCCGTGCGATTTTATAGTAGCTAATTCAAAATGACTTTGAGAAAAGTCTATAGCTCCGTCATTGCTTACAAAGAAGGAGCCAACTAAGGCCGGGCGTGGTTGATTTTCCCGCAAAGAGCAAAGATCCTGTGACAGAATGCGCGGAAGCATCGGGATATCTTTACCAGGAAGATAAATTGAAAAACCTCTTTGAGCTGCATAAGAGTCCAGATCTGACTGTTCATCTATATATCCGGTAGGATCTGCGATTGCTACCTTTAATTTGAAACCTTTTTCTGTTTTTTCGATGAACAGGGCATCATCCATATCCTCTGTATGAGCGCTGTCTATGGTGATGAAAGGTATTTCTGTAAGATCAATACGCGGAAGATTGCTTTCTAAAAATTTGAATTCACGGTCTGCCGGTTCGCAAAGAGGAAGATCATAGCGACGCAAAGATACAATCCAAGGTGTTTGCGGATCGTCCTTGGCGCATATGCGTTCGGTAATTTCAGCTTCAAAGCGTCCGTTTTTTAATGCATGAGCAGTAAGATTGCAAACTACCCAATCTGAACTTGTAAGCGGAAGATTTTTATCTTGACGCAGATCTTTTGCCGGAATGCGGAAATGTATATTAGGGTGATCCGGAAGTACCGATAATTTTCCCTGAGACAGAACCGTACGTGCAATGAAGCGCTTTAAAAAGTTGTCTATAAGCTTTATCGGTTTGGCTCGTTGTCTGCCCTGATCATCACTTTCAATATAAGCCTGAATACGATCTCCGTGCATGACATTGCGCATATCGTCAGGGGAGATGAAATATGATTCCCGATCTGCTTCCAAAAATCCAAAGCCGCGGTCAGTACCTTTGACCACACCTTCTTTTTTTATTTTTTCTTTTACAAATTGCTGTTTAAGTGCCGATAGCGCTGGATCGTTGAAAAGCATTGAAGGCTCCGGATGAAATGGAAAATTAACGCGCAGCCTTACAGTTGAATTATTCCTCAGGATAAGAATGGAGAAGTTTTTCTCCATGATCTCCGGCAGGTTTTTCTACTGACTGCCAATGACATACATTTTGGAAGTTAGTAGCTGAGTAAATAATCTACTTTAGCAGTCAGCAAGAGGGACCGTTAGAAAGATTTTTCTCATTAGATCCCACCAGGGGATGATTGTCAAAGATAAAACTGCGCAAGCATTATACGACAGTGTTGTCTGTTAATTGAGCATGTATTTGAATAGATGGTGTTAAAAATATACCCAAAAGTCCAGTATCAACACTAAGATCCAAGCCAAAGCATGTATTCCGCTTCCAAGCGAAGTATATTTAAGTTCAGGCGCGATACGTTTCCCGTCTTTTGAATATCTTATGGTTCGCGCAGTCGATGCAAAAAGTGGAATGAGAGACATTCCGATGATCACTAACTCCCAAGCTTTATGAGATAAAAGGCAAGCTGTGGCAGAAAAAGCAACGGTTCCCGTGAACATAATGGCCAGATAGATGCACGACAGAGCAGGTCCCAAACGTGCTGCTAAGGTTTTTTTTCCGTGGAGGCGATCTTCTTCGATATCACGCATTGCGGCTACGTGCAAAACCATGACAGAACTTGCGCCAAGACTTAGAGAAAGGAAAAAAGTATCAGGATAAAAATCTGTGCCGTTATTACTGGCTGCCGTGATTAGCATTTGTGATCCGGTAACTGCAACAATGCCGAAGAATAAAAATACAAAAAGATCTCCCAAACCTTTATACCCGTATGCCATACCAAGGGTATAGAAGAGAGCTGCAAGAATAGAAAGAACTCCTAAAAAAATAAACCATGATAAAAGTTGCAGATCATTTCCTACAGCCATACCTACGGCAATGACACCTGTACAGGCGCATAATAAAATCACTAATGCCATGCCTTTGCGTAATTGAGAAATTGATATGGCTCCCGACATTACTGCTCTGACAGGGCCTAAACGATCCGGTGTGTCGGCATGACGGTAAGCATCGCCGTAATCATTGGCGAAGTTTGCCACCACCTGTAATAACATGCCGGTGATCACGGTAAAAAATGCGGTGGTGAGTGTATAGCAGTTAACGCTTCCGTAATAGAATCCTAAGGCGCAACCTAGTGCACAGTTGGCGGCACCTAGGATCAGAGTACGGGGACGGGCTTCATTTATCCAATTGTTTAACATAATATTTTTGACCAAGATTTTCTTGAAAAATGGTGATTCGCTGTCAATTTCTCCAGAACATTCTGGTAAGACACAGTAACACCGGGAGGATCTCTAATCTTCCTAGTATCATATCAAAGGAAAAAATGAGCAGTAGAGGAT
Source organism: Succinatimonas sp. (assembly GCA_022779845.1). Classification (GTDB taxonomy): domain Bacteria; phylum Pseudomonadota; class Gammaproteobacteria; order Enterobacterales; family Succinivibrionaceae; genus Succinivibrio. The sequence goes on along the minus strand of JALEXT010000033.1, from coordinate 11,467 downwards.
CTGATAATGCCGAAAATGTAGTGGAAGGTGTCAGTAAAACTCCGACTGCAGGTCCGATATTGGAAAGACAGCTTAATGTGCCGGAAATGGCATCTAATATATTAAGATCGAAGAAAGTTGTGGCCGCGGCCGAAATTGAAGCAACTAAAAAATAAGCCACCAAAAATGTTACTACGGAATAGAGCGTGTCGTTATCAATGGTTTTCCCGTTAAATCTCGGCTGAGCTACCATATGAGGATGTATGGCTTTTTGAAATTGTGCTTTCATAAGTGAATAACATATTTGCAATCTGAAGAATTTAATTCCTCCTGAAGTAGATCCTGAACATCCTCCTATAGCAAGGATCATGAAGAATAGTATGGATGCAAAGTTATTCCATTCGGTAAAATCTTCAAAATTGAATCCAGTGGTAGAAATTACGGCAATTACATTGAAAAAAGCCGTACGCAAAGCTCGCTCCAAGGAGTAATCGTCTGCATATATAAGTGAAAAAGCCACCAGCAGTGCAGTAATTACAATGAAGCACAGAAAGCCTCTGACTTGATCATCTTTTAGTAAATTAAAGAAATTTCCGGATATGGAACCTAAAATCAACATAAAAGGCAGACTGCCCAGCAGCATAAACACCATAGCGGTATATTGGATAAACGGTGAGACTACATTCATGGATGAATCTATAGGCATCATTCCGCCTGTGGAAACTGTTGACATGGCAGTATTCAAAGCCAAAAAGAAATCAAAACCTCCTAAAATATAGAAGAAGGTGCAAAGAGAAAGCATCATCAGATACCAGATCAAAAAACCGCCGGCCATAGTTTTGACATGAGGTGTGATCTTATTTCTTCCGTCAAAAGAAGATGATTCTGTTTTGAAGAGGTTCATGCCTCCCATAGATGCGCTTGGAAGTACTGCTACGGCAATAACGACGAAGCCTATTCCGCCGATGAACTGTAGCATTGAACGCCATAATAGAATAGGCTTCGGATTAAGATCCAAATTGTCTATGACCGTAGCTCCGGTGGTAGACAAAGCTGAAGCGCTTTCAAATAAAGCTTTGGCAAAAGAAAAATCTTTAAGGGTCAGCATAAATGGCAGTGCAGCTGTGAAGACTGTACAGACCCACAATACCACCGTAAAAACAAAGAGTTCTCGTATTGAAGGTGTGGTGGTATTTTTTTTCCCGATCTTATTAAAGATAAATCCGAGTCCCAATGCGGTTAATGCACATAAAACAAAAGGCATAAAAGCACGCATATGAGAAAACAGTGAGTAGGCGGCAGGTATGAGTGCGCTTATACCGAACCACAATAAAGCCGGTCCGAGCAATTTTGCCACGAGTCTGAAATTTACTACCATTTGGGGATCCAGAATGCTCGCGGTCTGAAATAGCGTATCAATTTGCGTACTTGCTTTTGATCATTTAGAAAAAACAATGCATGATCGCCTTCTTGAAATTTGAAATTGTCATCTGGGCGGATGACGCGTTCATTTCGTAATACCAGCCCCATATTAGTTCCTGACGGTAAAGAAAGTTCTGCAGGTTTGCGACCGATCACTCTGCTTGAAAAATGAGATCCTTCAATTACCAATTCGACTGCTTCTGATTGTCCTCGGCGGAAAAGGCGCATGTTTTCAACACCTTCTTGACGTATGTTGGAAAGCAGTGCAGATACGGTAGCTTCGTTAGGTGTTACGACCGTGTCTATTTCACTTGCGGTATTTTCTGCAAGACGGTTGTATCCTTCGCCTCTTATTATGGCCATGGTTCTTACGTTGTGTAATCTGTGCATGAGCATGGAAGCCATAATGTTACTTTCATCGCTGGGTGAAGCTGCAATAAAAATATCCGAGCGCTGGAGTTGTTCTTCATTCATGAATTCAAGACTTGTAGGATCAGCATTGTAAATTTCAACCTCTGAACCGTAGAGTCTGTCGGAAATGCGTAATGCCCGATCGGTACTGGGCTCTATCAATTTCACACGAAACCGTTCTGATAGTCTGACGGCTAATGCATCTGCTACGTGAGTACCTCCGGCAATGGCAATTTCACGACCGCCTCCGTGCAGCGGTTTTAAAGCAGACAGTTGACTTAAGGCTCTTTCGGTTTGGCAACAGAAAAAAACCTCGTCGTCTGGAGCAATGAATTCTCCACGGAATCCGTCCAAATATTTGCCGTTTCGAAACACAGATAACAATGCGGCTTTGTTTTCATAACTTTCAAACTCGCTGTATGCGTGTCCTATCAGTTTTCCTTTTAATTGACATTTAGCCGATACCACGGTGAGCATACCGTCAAAAAATACGGATACGGCTGAAGCTCCCGGCAAGTCAATGAGTCTGGCTATGTCATCTGTGGCTATGTGTTCTGGGCAAATTACGTGATCTATGGGAATGCCGTGATCCCCGAAAATTTCATCGGCTTCTTGTAAATAGTCTGATGAGCGGATGCGGGCAATGCGACGGGGAATATGAAAAAGAAAAGCTCCTATGGAACATGCAGTGATATTAACTTCATCATCAGCCGTAGCTGCTACCAGGAGTTCCGTATTTTCAGCACCGGCATTGCGCAGTACTACAGGAGATGAAGGATTACCCTGAACAACACGCAGATCTATGCGAAGGGCAATGCGATCCAGTTCTGCAGAAGGGGTATCCACCAAGGTTACGGCATGACCTGAATTAGCAAGGTACGTAGCAAGTTCTGTTCCTACGTACCCAGCTCCCAGAATGATGATTTTCATAATTATTAGAACAGAGAAATCAGTTTTTCTTTATAAAACGTGCGTAGAAGAAACCGTCTCCTCCGTCATCTCCTGGTAAAAGCTGTCTAAATCCTGTCATAGTTCCGTGATTGTCAAAAGGTAATAATTCGACGTTTGAATGGCGTTCCAGGAAAGACTTAACTTGTTCTTCGTTTTCTTCTTTGAGTATAGAGCAGGTTGAATAGACTAAAATACCGCCCTTTTTTAATAAGGCCAAAGCATGATCCAACATGGTAGACTGGGTTGAGGTCAGGGTATCTATGTCTTTGGCTCGTCTGAGCCATTTGATATCAGGGTGACGTCTGATCACTCCGGTACCGGAACAAGGTGCGTCCAAAAGGATCTTGTCGTAATCTTTTCCAAGCAGAGTAAGATCATTATTGGAAGTAAAATCGCAGACAATGCATTTTGGATCACGTTTTAGTCTTTGAAAGTTTTTTTGAGTGGAAAGAAGACGTTCAGTGTCGCAATCAGCACAAATCAGCTGAATGTCAGGACAAAGATTCATCAGTTGCGCACTTTTACCTCCGGGTGCGCAACAGGCATCTAGTATTTTCTCTCCTGATTTTGGTTGTAGCAACGGTGCTGCCATTTGGGCAGAAACATCTTGTACGCTGACCATTCCCTGATTGAAAAGAGGTATTTCGTCGGTACTTACCGGTGATAAAAGCATCAGAGCGTCACCGGCATTATTACTTTTTCGGTATTCGATGCCTTTGTCTTTTAGTACGGAAATATAGTCGTCTACGCTTATTTTCGAACTTTCGACTCTGATCCAAAGCGGCGCATGTTTGTTTTGTTCTTTTAGTATGTTTTCAAGTTCGGCAGGGTAGTTCTTTTCTAAATTTTTATACAGCCAGTCTGGAACTGAATAGAGAATTTCCGGTGTTGTTTCTTCTGCATTCAGTTGAGCTTTTTCTCTTAGAAAACGACGTAATACGGCGTTTACCATGCCGGTCATGTTTTTGCATTTGCATAGTTGACAGGCTCCTACGGTTGAAGCCACAACAGCATGTGACGGTATCCTTGTAAAAACGATTTGATAAAGAGCACACAGCAACAAGGCTCTGCTGTTTTCAAAACGTTTGGTGATGCTGTGATCCAGAAGTTTTTTCAGTCTTTCTGAAAGAAGACGACGGTGCCTTAAGGTTCCGTAAACAATTTCCTGAACCAAGGAACGATCTCTTGGCTCCATATTCTGCAGGTATAAAGGCAGAGTACGGGTAAGAGATTTCCCGTTTTCAACTGCTGCAACGGCCATAGCAGCCGCGGCGCGCGTGGCAGAACCGGTAGCTATTTTTGCTTTTGCCGGTGCGCTGCGTTTAACCGCTTGTTTAGTATGTTTTGTGGGCAGATGAACGGATGTATTTTTTTTAAGATGCAGAATAGTTGCAGTCAAAATTCTTTCCCTCGAATTTCTGCGGACAAGATCTGGCAAAATCAGCCGCCTTTACTCGACCTTTGCCAGGTGATTGCATGATTTTTACCAAGAGAGAACCATCGGAGCAGGCTATTTCTATACCTTCTTTGCCAAATGACAAAATTTCTCCCGGGTGTTTATGTATTCCACTTGATACAGGAACAGCCTCAAAAATTTTATAGCATATTCCGTCCAGAGTTGCCGTTGCAATTGGCCACGGGTTAAGACCGCGGATTAACAGATCAAGTTCTTTTGCACTTTGGCAAAAATTCAGCGGAGCCATGTCCTTTGTGATTTTTTCGGCATAGGTGGCTTTGCTCTCATCCTGCGGAATGGCCCGGATAGTTCCTGCTAAAATCGGACCTAAATATTTAAGTAAGGTTTGAGCCCCTAATTTGGCCAGTTTGTCAAAAAGTGTTCCTGAGGTATCTTTTTTGTCTATAGGTACACTTTCACTGACAAAGACATCCCCTGCATCAAGTTTTTTTACAAGTTGCATGATGGAAACGCCGGTTTTCTCGCACCCGTCTAGTAAAGAACGTTGGATCGGAGCGGCACCGCGGTAAGCAGGAAGCAGTGATCCGTGTACATTTATGCATCCAAGTCGCGGTGCTTTGAGAATACGTTCAGGAAGGATCATGCCGTAAGCTACCACGATACAGAGATCGGCATGCAACTCCTCAAACGAGCATAACTCTTCTTCAGATTTGAAGTTTTCAGGAGTGCGTACCTCAAGTCCGTGTTGTAATGCCAGTTCTTTTATTGGTGACGGCGTCAAGTGATGGCCGCGTTTTGCCGGACGATCGGGCATCGTGTATACGGCACACGGTCGTATGCCAGCATCAAGTAATGCTTTTAAACTTACCGATGCAAAGTCTGGAGTGCCTGCGAAAATGATTTTTTGATCCACGGAAAACCTCTTATTCTTTGGAAGATTGTCTGTCTTTAAGAATTTTTCCGAATTTCTTTTTTAAACGATCACGCTTTAGTCTTGAAAGGTGGTCAATAAAAAGTTTTCCCGAAAGATGCTCTATTTCGTGTTGCATGCAAATGGCAAGTAGTCCTTCGACATTTTCCATAGAGTGACGATTGCCTTCGATATCCTGAAAGGACACTGAAACTTTGTCAAAACGTTTGATTTTATCCTGATATCCGGGAACTGACAGACAACCTTCCTCAGATTCAACCTGATTGTCGGATACGGCAGTGATTTCAGGGTTGACCATGATCAATTGGTTTTCGCCTTGTTTGCCGTTATCATCAGGAATGTCGATCACTACCAATCTTTGATTTATACCTATTTGCGGAGCTGCAAGGCCTATACCTTCTTCGGCATACATTGTTTCAAACATGTCGTCAGTAAGGGATTTGAGTTTCGGACCGAATTCAGATACTTCTGAATTTGACAGTCTTAGTCTTTCGTCGGGAAAAATAACTATTTCACGGATTGCCATAATTACCTCATTTTTACGTGCAGATTTTAACATTAAGAATGCTTTGACACGCAGACTGATAGCAATCAGTATCTTCTCCAAGATTTACATCCTTCTTTTTGTGGCCAGAAAGAAGGATGTAATTGCTCATTTTTTTGCAGAAACTGTTTTTAATCACATTTCTCCGTAAGTGATGTCTCTTCCTTTTATTTTTATGAAAGAAACGTCGGACAGGGCTTCGTTTCCTTGAATATCAGACATACTGAACATGTAGGCATAGGTGCCATCAGGCAGTTCCTGATCATTAAGTTCCCAATTTTTGCTTAAGGCAAAGGTTTCGACTTGCACTTCCGAAGTATCCTGTTCACCGTTGTTCATTTTTTGCATTAAAGTGGTGATTTTGTCTCCTGACTTAAGCTTGATCAGATTTTTATCAGGCATTCCTGCCGAGTTTATTCTTCTTGCTCCTAATACCACGTATTTTTCTGCTTTGAAATCGTACAAGGCTTCGATGTTCGACTTGATCCCGTTTAAGATCACGGGAATGGAATAATAGTTGTAATCTTCAAGATCTGCCGTTGTTTCCAAAAATACTATATGTCCGTCCAGAGCAGGCCAAGTGCCGTTGAAATTGTCACGAAAAATACCGTTATCCCAATCCTGATCCATGTCTATGTCGTCACCGAAAACAGTAACTTCATTATTTGAGCCGAGAGTCGCAAGGTAAAAACGCACTGAATCTATGTACTTGAGAGCATCTGCTGCTATTTTCATTTCCAAAGCAGGTGAACCGTCTTTTTTTTCAATAAGCTCTACCGAGTTGTTTTCAAGGGAACTTATATCGAGTTTTTCCATCGGTTTTAGGGATTGTGCAATCACCGATACGTTGGAATTAACTAAGCCTTGAATAAAAGAGATAGGATCTTGTCCGGCTTCAGGCTTTTGATTTAACAGAGTTTGTAAGGCAGAATTGATCCCGTGGTTAACTGCGTTTGCAATAAAATTAACTGCATTGTCCTGCGGAACTTGTTGCTGCGATAAAGAATTCGATTGAGTCGATGACGTATTGTTTTCGTCATTATCCGTTATTTCTTCAAGTATGGAATTTGCCGTATCCCCGTCTATAAATCCGTGTTGCAGTCCGTAAGTGAGAATGAATGAATTAACTAAACCGTTTTCAAGCATCATGCCGTAACTGTTTTCGTCAGCATCGAAAGGGTAATAGCAGGAAAGTCCTGATGCATGGTGAGACGGTCCGCTTACTTGGTATACAACGGCGTCCTGAAGATATTTGAGCATTTCATCGGCTGCAGGATGTCGATCTTGCGAAGCATCGGATACACGCGTTATGAAATCTCCCATATCAACCATGTTGGAATAGCCGCCGCTTTTTGAGTTGGAAAAATTTTCTGAGCGGGATGCCGCGCGACCTATCGCTGCATAAAAACTATCGTCTTCTGATGCTTGCATTAAAGCGTACATGCCAAAAATATTCCATGCTTTGAGCATTGGGGATATTTGATTTAAATCAACTAAAGACAACGTTGCGGCTTCCTGTGTATCTGTTTCTTTACAACCTTCAAAATATGCGTCGCACATATTTTTTCCTAATTGTATGGCGCTTTGATCAGTATTTTCAGCCAGTGAATTTAACCACAGTGTGTATTGCCATCCGTTGCCTGGTTCCACTTCCTGAGAAGCAACCATGTAGTGCGCAAAAGGTTCTACGCTTGCTGCCGTATCTACCGTAGCCATAAGACAAGTATCGAACCCTATGATTTCAAAGGGTTTGTTTTTTACGTTGTCGCCATAAACTGAAGAAAGGGCGTTTCTGAATTCAGATAGAGAAATAGAATCAAAATTGAAATTTTGATCGTTTGCAAATCCGAAAACGCTCCCTCCTCCGTGATCCCAAAACAGCAATACCTGATGATCTGCTGCATAGTTTTTCTGACAAAATTTTATAAATTCATAGAGAGTCTGTCCGTCGCCCATATTGGCCTGAGGCAATTCGGATAATTTGGAGAGTTCACCATTTTTTAAGATAAAACGTGAGATTTTATTTGATGAGATCCCGAAGTTTTGCCATTGCAGTGCGCCCCCTGTTTGTATGATTACCGTTATTTCGTCAGAAGGTTCTGCGTTAAGCATTTCTTCTATATCTAATGTTGCAGCACCGTAATTAGTTTCAAGATCACTTCCGCACATGTAAACAAATACAGACCAGGATGCGGCATGCGCATATAAAGGGGTACACAGCATGGAAAAAACAAAGACTAATATCATGAGCAGAATACGCATATGTCCTCCTTGAGGTGAACTTGCAAGAAAAAATTACTTCAGAAGATTCAGTAATTCGTCATAAATTTGTTTGTTTCTGATAATTGAAACGGTGAAGTTGTTTAAATCTGAACTTAGAATTTCTTGAATAGAGATTTTGTCTGCGCTTAATAAAATCTTTACGTCATCATTTATGACAGTAGGAATATAGTCGAAAATGCATGCGGCATTGTTCATATGCCATTGTCCGAAAGCGAGCAAATACAAAGTATCGTCACCTTCATTTCTTAGGGTGAAGTATTTGTCCGACATGAAGTCCTTTGCAATTTGAATATCTTTTGTTGCATTTGAAACAACAATTTCACAGGCGCAACGGTACATTGTTATGAGGGTTTCTTGCGAATTTTGTGATGTTTCTCCAAAAAGATTGTCGTAAATTTTCAAGGCCTCTGAGAATTTATTCATGGCCTCACCGTAGAACTTTCTTTGGTTTGCTAATAATCCCTGTTCGCAAAGCAATTCGGCACAAACCTGATGTTCTTTGCCGTATATCGATGAGGCGATGTCGTATGCTTCTTTTATATAGTAAGCAGCTTCATCATAATTGTTCAGTCTTTCTGACGTTACACTTAAACTCTTTAAGATCCCTACGAGTTTACTGTGTTTATTGCCGAATTTTTGTTTAGTAAGATTAAGCGCTCTTGAGAGTAATTTGTAGGCATCAGCAAAGTGTTGTTGGGCAAAAGCAAGAACACCTTGATTGTTTACGAGGGTTTCGTCTTCAATCCCCAGTCGTTTATATATTTGTTCACTTTCGTTCAAGACAAAGTGTGCATGCTCGTAATCGTTATTGTTAAGATAAACAAGACCTAAAGCAGTCAGTGTGCTTGCGGTTTTTCGGTGGTTATTACCAAGGACGCGGCGGCGGATGTTCAAAGCTTGCAGGCCGTAGTTGAGGGCTTCGTCGTTTTTCTCAAGTGAGGTACATATTCCTATTAGCAATTGACATATATCGGACCGCTCTTCATCGTCCTGTTCACCTTTAAGAGAAGAGTAGGCTTCTATCCCTGTGTCGTAAGCTGGTTGTATGTTCCCTTCTTGGAATAAAATTCCTGCTAATATTTCAAGATAACGCGGGATCCAGTATTTGTCTTTGTTGTCTTTGGCTATTTTTAATCCAGTCTCAATAAGTTCTTTTGTATACCCTTGATTGTTTGAGTATTGGAGTAAAAATTCGCCCTCGTCGTAGATGTATTTTAGGTTTTTATTATCTAACTGACGTCGTTGGTTTAAAGCTTCGTAGGCACCGTTTAAATCATCATGCTTTAAACTGTATTCATATTTATCATATAGCGAAGAAGCTTGATCTGTTGATGCTTGTGCAAGGGGAATTAACGACGCCCAAATAATGAAAATAAAATTAATGCTAAATTTCATAGAATGCCCCTACACGTTGCTTAATTGCTTTTTACCAGTGAGAACCGGCTCCGCCGCCGCCTGAACTGCCCCCTCCGTATCCTCCGCCTGATGAACCTGCGTTTCCCGAGTTCCCGTTACTGTCGTTATCTTGCCCAGTTACATCATATTTAAGTACGATTTCATATCCGCAGTGCGTACATTTTTTGGTGACATAAAGAAAATCTCTTTTACGTTTTGTTACTTCGTTTTCTTTTATTGTTTTTAACGTTCCGCGTTTTCCGCAGTTTGGACATTTTCTAAAGATGTTGTAAACGATCACTCCGCCTGCGCCTAATAAAATTACGATGATGGTTCCGACAACTGTATATAGGGTAAGTTCAAAATCGTCGTCGTCATTGAACGTGGCCTTAGGATCACTCTCTGGCAATGCATTCGTATCCGATAAATGGTGACAGACGGCATCAATCCCGGCTTTCATTCCGCCATCCTTATTGCCTTGTTTAAAAAAAGGGATCATGTCGTTTATTTGGATACGTTTGCATATGGAGTCCGGCAAAGATCCTTCAAGACCATATCCTGTGTGGAAGCGTATCAAATGCTGATCATCTACATAAACTATCAATAATCCATTGTTTTGCTCTTTGTTACCTAATCCCCATGAACGGAATAAGTTTTGAGAGAATTCAAAAATGTCATTATTGCCTATGGAGGGCAACATGATCACAGCGCTTTGGATCCCAGTTTCGTGTTCGAGAGTTGAAAGTTTTGAATTGATGTCGTCTACAGTGTTTTGCGACAGTAACGAATCAGGATCGCTGACATGAAAATTAAAGTTTTTTAGTCTTGGATTTGGGATCGTGTCTACGGAATAACTTTCGACAGTATTCGCGTTTGCAAAAGAGCTAGCCGTCTGCAAAAGAAAAAAGCAGGCGACTATTGACATAAAGAGCCGCAATATTTTTTGTATTTTTGCCATGCCTTAAAACTCAGAATGCTATCTGCGGTGCCTCAGCGGCACCGCTTTGTGATTGCAGGTAAGCTTTGCTTTCAAATCCCAACAGTGAAGACAAACAATTGTTGGGAAATCTTCTGATTGAAGTATTGAATGCTTTTACTGCATCATTGAAATCTTTACGAGCAACTGCAATGCGGTTTTCAGTACCTTCAAGTTGTGCTTGTAATTCCAGAAAGTTTTGATTGGCTTTTAGATCCGGATAATTTTCTGCTACGGCTATCAAACGAGTCAGAGCGGCTGTCATTGCCACTTGAGCATCGTCAAATTGTTTTAATTGGTCTGCAGACGGAATGTTGTTTTGTGATAGTTGAAATGTTTTGGCACGAAGTTTCGTCAGTTCTTCCAGTGTTTCCTTTTCGTGCGAAGCATAGCCCTTAACTACGTTGACAAGATTGGGAATAAGATCGGCGCGGCGTTGATATTGCACTTCTACATCTGACCATTTTGCCGCGGTGTTTTCGTCCAAAGTAATCAAATTGTTATAGGAAAATATAATAAAAATGCCTGAAATTATTACCAGAATAGCAAATGCAATTCCAGAATGCCGTTTTAGTTCTACCATGTTCATTTCCTCTTTTTCATAATTTTTTTTTGTACATCTTAAGTAGTTAAATATTATATTCGCTGGGATGACAAAGAAGGATTGCCAAAAGCAACATCCTTCAAATTAGCTCATAAGACTTCTGCGATAACTACTAGGGGTTAAAATTCTCAAGTTGTATGCACCACTCTTCATACTTTATCAAAAAAAATTTCATACCATACAGATTTTAAATGAACTTAAGATAATTTTTTATGAACCGTTTAGCAGATAAAATGCACCAAATTTGTTCAATACAATTAAAATTGATTTCAGTAAGACACTAATTTTCGACAATATTTCTTTTATCAGTAACTAATAATTTTAGCTCTAACCCGTCATCGATCAGTAAATTTTAGCAATTTTCTTTCCCACCATAATGCAACCTTTTTAAACGAGCTCATTAGGTTGAAAGTTTGCAGTAACTGTCAGCACTGTAATACCAACACCAACTGTCTCCAATTTTCATAAGCAGTTTGCTCATGACATCGTCTACATTTGTTATGTAAACCTTGCCGTCCGGAAGTTTAACCACCTGGATCCTGAGATTGCCTACA
>JALEXT010000009.1 GCA_022779845.1 Succinatimonas sp. | reverse complement strand
CAAGTTTTATCCTCAGGTGTTCCAGATCTTCAGGAACTTTGGATATGAGTTTTCCCAAATCACGCTCTGCGTTCCATACTTGCTCCCCGTTATAAATAACTATGGGTAGTACGAAAGGATAGCTTTGTCCTGCTTTGACTTCTCCAGTTTTCTCAAGTTCGTTATAAAGTCCCAGGATGTAATCGCCTATTCTCTTGGCCATACTTTTGTCTGTTTTTGATTGCATCTCAAGCAAAAGACAAAGGTAGGTGTATTTACCGTCCCGCCACTGCAAACGCCACAGCAAATCGTTGTACAGCTGTCTTAAAGGTTTTGCTCCTAATGAATCCTTCACAAAGTTTGATGACATCAGTTCCATCTTGGAGAAATCCAAGCTCTTTAAACTGGGAATTGGCAGAAGCTCGGTTAAAAGCGAGCAGATGAAATCCTTGTCCTTGAAGAACTCTTTGAAAAAAGGATCTTGTGACAAGGCTACCTTGCCGCTGCCCCTGCTCCATGGCAGGGAAAGGCTTCGGGCTTCGTCGTGTTTATCCATGTTTTTGTCCATGCATATGCTCATACGGCACCATTGCCGCATCGACAAGTATGCACGGTCAAAAAATGCTTCCCGCCAAATTTAGGCGGAATCCGCCAAAAATTGACGTTTTTTAGGATTTAACGCTGTTTTTTCAAAAAGTTAGGTAACTTCGCATCCAGTTCAAAAATATGATCATGATCAAGATTTTTTTCTTTTACCCAAAACGCATCTGCTCACCAACCAAAATTTCCAAGTATTTCAAAGAACATTTCATAAGATGAAAAGAATTTGCAAAAAACTTTAATTTCAGTAATCAGACCGCATTTATCAAAGTGTGAAAAGAAACGAAAGATTTAAAAAGGAGAAAAAAATGAAAAACAACATAAAAGCAATGAATTGGAATGAAAAACACTATCCGACCATTCTTGATTTGTTTAATCGTCCGCTGTGCGACATCGATCTCCTTGGTAAAGATTATGTAAATAATTTTCAATCAATGAAAACAGATGTGATTGACAAAGGTGACTGTTATCAGCTTAAAACTGAATTACCGGGTGTGAAGAAAGATGACATCCATGTTGATTTCACAGACGGTGTATTGACCATAAGTGCCGAGCGTAAATTTGAGAAACATAAAGACGATCAACACGGTTTTATTATGCGCGAGCACTCAGAAGGAACATGCAGCCGCAGTTTCAGTTTTGAAGATGTAGATCCTGAAAATATAGATGCAGTCTTTGCCAACGGCGAATTAGACATTCGCTTGAAGAAACATACTAAACAGCAAAGCAAAAAGATCTGCATTCACTAATTTAGATTTTCTATTTCATTAAAGGTTTTGCGTTAAAAACGCTATGGAGTTACGAAAATGTCAAACAAGAATAAGATGCATCAGTACAATAACCAATATCGTCCTACCGTATTGGATCTGTTCAATCGTCCTCTGTGCGATATAGATTTCTTCGGCAACGAAAGAAGAGCCGCTCAAGATAATGCACTTACCTTAAGCACCGATGTTCTTGATAAAGGTGATCATTATCAGTTAAAGACCGACATGCCGGGTATTAAAAAGGAAGACATCAAGGTTGATTTTAATGACGGCGTATTAACCATCAGTGCCGAGCGTAAATTCGAGAAAAATGAAAACGGTAAAGACGGCTTCATCATGCACGAACGCACTGAAGGCACTTACAGCCGCAGTTTCAAATTTGAAGATGTGGATCCTGAAGGGATCAACGCCGCATTTGCCAACGGAGAATTGGATATAAGTCTCAAGAAGGCTGCTAAATCTCAGGGCAAACAGATCAGCATTAACTAAAACTCAGCGATGCCTGCGTAGTGAAGAACTCATACCGTAGGCACTGCGAGCCCGTAAAGACGCCATTTTATGCCTTTCAGGCTCTTTAGCTAAAACCGCAGAACTTTGTTGAAACGATGTATCTGCGGTTTTTTTATCTTCAGGGTACGGAGCGAGCATTCTTGAGATCATATCGACTTCACCTGCCGGCAACCCAGTCTGCAAAGAAACTTCATTCTCGTCAAGACCTTGCCTTAAGAGTTTTTTTGCGTTGTTTAAAGCCGCATGCTCAGATCCGGTATCAGTAACCGACTCACTTTCAGGATCTTTTGAACTTTTAAAATCGTCAAATTCTTTGATGATTTTTTTTAACAGCTCGTTGATCTCATCAAATTTTGAAGAAGATTCATCAGATTTGGATTCAAGACTTGTCAATCTGTCGGTGCATTGCTGAGCCTGATCACTCAAATAAGCACAAGTACGCTCCATGATCTGCCTTTTCTTCTCCGACTCCTCCGCATTACGCGACAATTGTTCTTTTTCTTCAGAGCACTTTGTCAAATTCTTTTCCACAAGATCCAAACGATCTTCAAGAACAGAAATTCTTCTGAAATTCAGAACAAATGACACCAACACGAGCACCAATATGATCAGTGCCACGCAAATTATCAGAGTCAGAGAAAGATCAAAATACGGAAACATGAAGTCCTATTTCAGCTTCAGCCGTTGATGGCAGAAACCTCTTCCCATTCCTGATCAGAAAGTAACTTGGTCAAATCTATCAAGATCAGCAGATCCTCATCACGGTTGCATACGCCGCTGATGAATTTTGCACTGTCCTCAGTACCGACATTGGGAGTATCGTCAATATCATTGGTATTAAGATCGACCACTTCTGCTACGGAATCCACCAAAATACCTACTACGTGATTATCTGATTCGATGATCATAATACGGGTATTATCAGTAACCTCGGCAGAAGGCAAGCCAAAGCGCATACGAGTATCCATCACCGTTACCACGTTACCGCGTAAATTTATAATTCCCAAAACATATGACGGAGCACCGGGAACCGGAGCAATGTCCGTATAACGCAATACTTCACGCACTTGCATCACATTTACGCCGTAAAGCTCCTGTCCGAGACGGAAGGTTACCCAACGCTTGAGTTCACCTTCACTTTTTTTAGCTGCTTCGGCTAAACCGCTACGATTGGAATTCTCTGCATTAGTCATGATCTTCACCTTATACGACTGTATACGTCGCCCTAATTTGTTTAAATTCTACCAGTTTTACGTAATCTTTTTTTTCTAAGCGATCACGTCTTAATTCTGCGACCTGCCGTCAGCGGCCTTATCAGCACTTACCGAACACAAGCCCATTCCACGCTCAAACATGGCAGTAAGTGCCTGTACATGCAAAAGCGCACACATCTCTTTTTTTACAATTCCGGCAAGCCATGGCCTTGATCCGGCCTTTTCGCGAAATTTGATCTGATCTCCTCTTAGCACGCGATTTCCCTCAAGCTCATCGCACCCCAAAGCCCACGCGCTGTTATCCAAAACTATCATGTACTGATAATCATGTTCATTACTGTCTTCTGGTTTTACCCAGCGCATGGTATCAATGAGACTGAGTTTAGTTCCGCGTACATCGGCCATACCCTTATACCATACTGGTCTGCCGGCAATTTTGGTAAGTTTGGGAGTCTCAAAAATACCCCCTAAATTTACCAGAGGAACGGCAAAACGCACACCTTTGACTAAAAAGAACAACACCTGAAACTCATCAGGAAGTTTTAGCTTATGCCAATTAAGTTCCTGCGGTTTATCATCCGTCTTTTTAGCATTTATCAAGCTGTTGTGCGCAGTTGCCAGATCTTCTGACTGAATCTTAGGTTGCACGGAAATTGAGGATATCGCTTCGACTTTTTCAACAGTCACAACCTTCTGCTGTTCAGTCTGCTCTCTAGTCTTTACCTTAAGCTTGACCTCAGTTTTAGGTTCAGCACTTGTCTTTACAGCAGTTTTTTTATCCTGAGTACCGATATCAATTTGTGAAGTTTGAGGCAAAACTTCCACGACTGTTTGAGGTTCAGTATGCTCCGCTACCGATGTTTGTTGTTTTACATCTAAGACAGCATCCCTGCTCTTTTCCAATGATAAATCTAAGCTTTTATTTTCAAGCTTAGTCTCTGCTTGTAGTTGCGTTTCAACGGTTTTTACCGCAACATCATTAGACTCATCCTGCGTCTCAATCTCTATATCATCCTGCAATGAATCCAACAAAGACTGCAACGAAGGGGTATTTTTCACCGGCAGAGGATCCTGCTTACCGGTACACAGTTCAGGTAAAGGCTGTGGGATCAAATCCTCTTCTTTGTCATGATCTTCAAATACAGCCTGATCATTTTGTTCTGAATGTGATTCAGTACTCGGTACGGTTTTCAGTTCGGCTTGAGCAGACGACTTTTGTAAAAGCGGCTCTTTTGCAACAACTTTTCTTCCGCTCTCCGTTGTTTCCTCTTTTTGAGAGTCAAGATTTTCGTTTATATCTGAAGGAATTTTTAAATCATGCGATGATTGTTCCTGCTGTCCATGCCATGATAAATCTGATGACGGCTCTTCTGTATTTATGACAGTTTCTGCTTCTTCGACGAAATTTTTCTCTTCAGTAGCTTCTGTTTCTTCCTTTTGCGGTTCGCCATTTTTGCAAAACAAAATCTTCTCATCACAAGAAGGATCTTGTTCAAAGGCAGGTTCGGCAGAATTCAGATCTTCAGCAGGAGTTTTATCTGCAAACGTTTTTAAATTTTGCTCCGAAGACTGGAACTCTTGTGCAGTTTCATGTTCACTTCCCTGCAACTCACCTTCTACGAGCATCTGTTCAAAATAAGCAAGCAGATCCTCTTCTTCATTTTCATAATGAGTCATCAGAACTCCTCAGGGCCGAGCATGGAATTTAAATCATCAGTCAAAAGTTCGCTTGCAGAAGGAGATATGCTGCTCTGAGAGGACTTCTGACTTAAATCTCTGAGTTTTTGACTGACTTTGTCAGGACAATTTTCAAGAGCATGGGCAATGCAGCAATCAAGCAATTTGCGATATGCCTCAGATCCTCTGGAACGACGATTCATAAGCGGTAAGGGCATCTGGCGACTGCTGGATATGGCAAAAGCGTCATCAGGAGGGATCACCTTATCCCAAACTTTGTTTTGATAACGTTTTCTAAGCCTGTCAAGACTTTCTTCACACTCAGGATCACGATCATCGCTCATGGTAGGAACAACTAAATGATCAAGTTCTCTGCCGCCTGAAGCCTTTTGCATGATCCCGAAGGTTTTGATCATTCCTTCAAGTCCCTTCATAGCCAGAAAATCTGTCTGAGTAGGGACTATCACCAATGAAGATGCGGCCAATGCATTGACCATCAAAGCTCCGAGAACCGGAGGGCAGTCAATCAAAATCACGTCGTAATCTTCTTCTAAAAAAGAAAGAATACGACTTAGAATTCTTCCTACACCGGCTCTTCCTGAAAGCTGACGATCGGTGGTAGCAAGAGCCATACTTGAAGCTATAAGATCAAGTCCCTTAAAACGAGTATATGTAATGGCACTGCGCACTTCATCTAAAGTAAGATCCTGACATTTATAAAGATCGTAAAGATTACGCTCTACGCTGTCATCTCCGTAACCAAGATACGCCGTCAGCGAAGCATGAGGATCAGTATCTACGGCTAAAACCCTGAGACCTTCCTTTTGTAACCATCCTGCAAGAGATGCTACGGTAGTAGTCTTTCCTACTCCGCCTTTTTGACTTGCCACAGACCAGACCAGCACTTTCGGCTCCTTATTATTTATTCGTATTTCCAAATTCGAGCACTATGCCGTCATCATCATTGCGCTCGATGTTAAGGCGATCTTCACCGGCTTTTTCATTACCGTCGCCTTTAACTGCATTATTGTCATCACCTTCTACAAGCTGAAGTTTGCGTCTGTCCGCCATGGCATAACGCGAAATTGCTATCACGACTCTTCGATTTAAAGAACGTCCTGCCGCAGTTTCATTGGAAACAAAAGGATGATATTCGCCGTATGATTCAGCTGCCATACGTTCAGGTTCAATTCCGTCGTTTGCAAGTTCGTTTAAAACATTTACAGCTCGTTGCGAAGCCAACTGCCAACTGTCTTTAAATATACCGTTCGGAATAAAAGTATTATCCGTATAACCGCGTATGCGTACGTAATTATTGATAGGTGTCAACGCCACCGCAATACGGGCAATCACGGGTCTTGCTCTGTTTAAAACCGACGCCGAACTTTCTGCAAAAAGTAATGACGAGTTTAAATTCAAGGTCAGCCAATGCTGATCTTCTTCTATTTGAACCTCTTTTTCCAAGCCTGTATCTGCAAGACTTTCGGTAACGGATCTTCTGATCGCATCAAAAGGTGTGCCGTATTCACCTTCGCCGTCGCTTGTGGCATTATCTATATTTTTTCCACCGTCTTGGTTTTTATTTTGCTCACCGCCGGGGGTAAAGCCGCCTGCACCGCTGTCAGAACCTCCGTCAGGTTTGTCAGTATGAGGAGAACCTTTGGAGCGGGTTTTGGTTTCAGAGACAATAAGATCTCCTGAAGCAGTAGAAACATCAGCTTTACTCTGTCCGGTCTGACCTTCATCTTCTCCGTTGTTACCGCCTGAAGAATTAGGAGAATCGCTGTCAGGCGATCCTGCACTGGTAAAATTCATAATGGTTCCGCCGCTTTCCTCGCTGCGGGCCATGGGCTCTGCAGACGAGGCCTGCTCCTGTGCTTTTTTAGCCTCATCGGTAATACGCTCTTCAAGCGAGCCGGGAATTAACAAAACCCCGCCTGCAGCACTTACGAGACTTTCGCTGAAGGCTTCGGCAACTGATTTGGCCATGGACTGCGCTTCTGACTGTTTTGCCATGGCAAAAGCGTAAAGCACGACGAACACTGCAAACAGCAAGGTCATGAAATCGGCGTACGACACCATCCAGCGTTCAAGATTAACGTGCTCCGGCGGTTTTTTCTTAGGCATGCTAAAACCTTACTGCTGTTCAGTCTTACCAGTGTAAATGGCCAGACGACGCTTGAGCATGAGTGAGTTTTCTCCGGAAGCTATCGAAACCAAACCTTCCATGGTCATAACTTTATACAAGGTAATGCTTTCAACTGCCGTTTTGATACGTCCTGAAGCCGGAATACAGATCAGATTGGCAAAGACCAAACCGAAAATAGTGGCCACGAAGGCAGTAGCAATTGACGGTCCCAACAGATCGGGCCTGTCTAACAAAGACATGGCATGGATAAGACCGAGCACGGCACCGATAATACCCATGGTAGGAGCATAACCGCCCATAGCCTCAAAATACTTGGATGCCTGAGTATTTTTTTCTTCTTCCAAAGTTATGGCATTGTCCAAAAGCTCTTTAATGACTTCCTTGTCAACACCGTCAACAATCATTTGAACTCCGTCTCTGGTGAAATCATCAGGAGCGCTGCTGATGGATCCTTCAAGTGCCAACATACCTTGAGCACGGGCTGTATTTGCAAGTGACAGCAAAAATTCAGCCTGTGAGTCCAAATTAAGGTTGGGAGGAGAGAGTAACCACAGGATCTTTTTCCAGGCACTGCCGATCACTGAAAAAGGAAACTGCACCAGACATGCAGAAAAAGCCGCACCGCAGACTACGATGAAAGCCGGAAAATTTACGAGGATCATAGGCGACGTGCCTTCGATCATCATACCGGTGATCACGCATCCTATGCCTATGATGATACCCAGTAAATTCATCTATGCCTCTCCTTAAGAAGGATCTGACGTACTTCTACTACTTAAAATTCCTTGACAATATCTTCGGCTATTTCATCAAGCGGCAAAACCAGATCTGCTATGCCGGCGTTGACTATTGCCTGAGGCATACCGTAGACCACGCAACTTTCTTCATTTTGCGCCCAAATAATCGAGCCTTTGCTCTTTAAGATACGACATCCTTCGCATCCGTCGGATCCCATTCCGGTCAGGATCATTGCCAGAACTCTGCCGTTGTAAAGCTGTGCAAGGGAAGCAAAAGAAACGTCTACACAGGGGTTGTAAGAAACCCTGCCGGTATCCTTGAGAATACGCACTTTGGCCCCGGTACCGGCACGTTCAAAAATCATCTGCATTCCGCCAGGGGCTATGTATACTGTCCCCGGCATCAAAATATCCCCGTCCTTAGCCTCGGTAACGTGCAGAGCCGACATTTCATTAAGACGCTGGGCAAAGGTCTTGGTGAAAGTAGCAGGCATATGCTGAATCACGACCACTGGAACATTAAGTTTGGGAAGACGCGGAATAATGTTCTGCAAGGCAATGGGGCCTCCTGTGGAGCTGCCTATTGCCAATAAAGAATGCCTTACTCCTGATTTGCGATAAGTAGTAGTTTCACTGCTGTGATCACCGAAAGTAAAGCGTCTTGCGGCCGCAGGCTTGCCCTGATCATGGCTTAGCATCTCGTTGATGCGTTTATACTGCCCGCGGGTGGATTCTGATAAGTTTACAGCACTGCTTACTTTGTCAGAAAGTTTCGACGCAGGTGCAGGCACTGCTTTCGGTGCAGACGGCTTGCTCGTCGTCAAAGGTCTTCTGAAGGTACGCAGTCTGGTTCTTGAAACAGCCTTGATGAGACTTCTTAACTCAGCCAAAGCTTCCTCTCGCCTGTGGGCGATATCGGAAAAGTTCTTCGGCATAAAATCCACTGCTCCGGCCTCAAGAGCTTTCATCGTGGATGTTGCTCCTTCCGTGGTTAAGGAAGAAAACATCAGGATGGGAGTAGGATTTTTGGCCATGATCTCTTTAACTGCCTCAATCCCGTCCATAACAGGCATTTCAACATCCATGGTGACGACATCAGGATGAAGCGTCGAAGTCATAAGCACTCCCTCCTTACCGTCCTTAGCTTCTCCTATCACTTCAAGCAAAGGATCTCCTGAAATGATCTCTGCAAGACGCTTCCTGAAGAATGCCGAATCGTCAACAATCAAAACTTTGATGGTCATAGCCTACACCTTATGTTTTAATATCTGTCGGCCGTCTTGTGAGCATAAGCTCTGATAAGTCCGGGAATATCCAGGATCAAAGCAATGCCGCCGTCTGAAGTAACCGTAGCTCCTGCCAACCCGGGAGTGCGGTGCAAAATATTGTCAAGAGGTTTGATGACGACTTCTTCTTGTCCCAAAAGATCATCTACTACAAAACCTACAAGCTGAGCTGCCGAAACCTGTACCAAAACAATATGGGCTTTGTGATGCAGATAATCGTCAACCGGAGCACCGTCAAACCATTGCCTCAGGAAGAACAACGGAATTGCCTTGTCGCGGATCACAATGGTATTCAAGCCGTCAACATTGCGCATGCTGTCCAAACTTAAATAGAAGATTTCCGAAACCGAGGTCAAAGGCAGAGCAAAAGTGCGTTTGGCAATGGAAATCATCAAAGTGGGCAGAATGGCTAAGGTAAGAGGCACCTTGATCTCAATGGTGGTACCCTTGCCAAGCTCTGACAAAACGCGTACCGAACCGTTCAGCTTGTTAATATTGGTCTTTACTACATCCATGCCCACGCCGCGGCCTGAAATATCGGTAACCACGGTATTGGTTGAAAACCCGGGAGCAAACACCAAATCCAAGGCTTCAGCGTCCGACAGACGCTCTGCTGCAGCTTTGTCGAGTATCCCTTTTCTTACTGCTACCTGACGCAGCACCACAGGATCCATACCCTGACCGTCATCGCTTATACGTAACAGAATATGATCTCCTTGCTGAGCTGCGGCCAAAAGCACGGTACCGGTCTCATTTTTACCGGCTTTAACGCGATCACGCGGCAGTTCGATGCCGTGATCACAGCAATTGCGCACCATATGGACCATAGGATCAGCCAAAGCATCGACCAAATTCTTGTCAAGCTCGGTATCCTCTCCTTCCATACGCAATTCGATCTTTTTCCCGAGTTTATGAGCCAAATCGCGTACCACGCGCGGGAAACGGCCGAAAACTTTCTTCACAGGCTGCATGCGCGTCTTCATCACTGCGCTTTGCAAATCACCGGTAATCACGTCCAAATTGGAAATAGTCTTGGAAAGATCATGATCATTACTGCGATGCTGAGCCATATTCACCAGACGGTTGCGCACCAACACCAACTCGCCGACCATGTTCATGATATCGTCTAACACTTTGGTATCGACGCGTACCGTGGTCTCAGCTTCAGGTTTGGCATGAGTCTCAGTCTTCTGCGTCTTAGCCGCATCGACCTTTGCAACAGGCTCTGCACTCTTAGGTGCGGACGATGATTCGCTGCCATGTTCCACTTCCTGCGTTTTTGCCTGCTCGATCCTCGGTTTTACCTCGGAAATTCCGGCATCGGCCTGTTTTAGCAACTCATCAAAATCCTGATCCGTTGCATCTTTTTCAAGCTGTTTGTCATGTTCGCTGCCGGGAGCATTTCCTTTACCGTGCAACTGATCAAGCAAAGCTTCAAATTCTTCTTCGGTAATATCGTCTATCGATCCTGAACCGTCTGCAACTTCCGGAGCCTTTGCTTCCGTCTTCGGTTCTTCCTTAGGCTCAGGTTTTATTTCTGCTTTAACTTCTGAAGGCTTTTCAACTTTAGGAGCAGCCTGCCCAGAAGCCAAAGCATGCAATCTTTCAATAAGATCAGCGGGTGGTTCTGGGAGAGTTTCGCCGTTTTTGACGTTTTCAAACATAGCTGAAATCTCGTCGTAGGCGGCAAGTACTGCATCCATAAGATCAGAACTCATGGAAACTCGTCCGTTGCGCAACTCGTCAAAAAGACTTTCTGCAGCATGGCAGACTTCGACCAGAGGATTTAATTGCAGGAAGCCGGCTCCGCCTTTGATGGTATGGAATCCTCTGAAAATCGAGTTCAAAAGTTCCTTATCATCAGGAGTCTTCTCAATTTGCACCAACTGCTCATCAAGCTTCTCGATGATTTCTCCGGCCTCGACTATAAAGTCCTGCAGAATTTCCTCATCCATGATACTTCTCCTTTAAAAACCGAGACTGGCCAGCAAATCGTCAACATCATCCTGAGAAGCGGCCACTCCGGCTTCCTTGTCAAGTGATGTAACTGCCGGGCCCTGCGGAGCCAGAGCATCCTGATCCGAACGGCTTTGATTATTTTTATCTTTACTGCCGAATGTCACTAAGAAACTCACCAGTTTGTCCTCAACTTCCGAAACCAAACCAATGACCTTTTGCAACATTTGACCGGTTAAATCCTGATATCCCTGAGCCATCATGATGCTGTTTAACTGCGACGAAACATCATCAGAACCCTTTTGGGTTTTGTTTATAAGGGTATCAACCTTATGGCACAGCGCTACGAAAGTATTCCTGTCTATTTGCCCCTTCATCAGTTCTTTCCAGGCAGGCAGAAGATCTTCTAAAACTGCAACCAAATCACGGATTTTCGGAATACAGGCATCGACTGCATCCAAAGTAGTGTTGGCCGCTTCTCCTGTCATATTGATGATGGTTTTAAGACGTTCCGAAGCATCCGGCATTTCCACATTGGTAATGGTTTTAAGTCTGTCGTCTTCGGTAAATTTCAAAAGCGATTCATGCAAATCACGCGTTAGCGAACCTACAGCGTTGTACAGATCATCTTTTTTCAAACGTCCTGCAACTTCAAGAAACTGAGCCTCAGCTTCTTCCTGCATACCGGCCTCGAGTAAATCTCTTATCTCGTCAATTTCCTGTACAGAAAGATGCTCAGTCACGGAGGCTGCGTTTTCCTTGTTGTCCATAGCCTACCTTATGCAAAACGTTCAAAAATCTTATCAAGCTTTTCCTTAAGCGTAGCTGCGGTAAAAGGCTTGACTATGTAACCGTTGACACCGGCTTTGGCAGCTTCGATGATCTGATCGCGTTTTGCCTCTGCCGTCACCATCAATACCGGCATAGCTTTTAGTTTCGGACTTTTTCTGATTTCACGTAAAAGATCGATGCCTTGCATGATCGGCATGTTCCAATCGGTGATCACAAACTGAAAATCTCCGGATTCCAGCATGGGCAAAGCGGTAGCTCCGTCATCGGCCTCATAGGTGTTGTTATATCCGAGATCTCGCAAGAGGTTTTTGATGATGCGACGCATCGTGGAAAAATCATCCACGATCAGGATCTTGATGTTCTTATCCAAAATTTCTGCTCCTTGCGGCTCTTCGCGGCTTTGGATCGGATTTTGTCCAAAACACACTACTGCCTTTTTCTTATAACGGTCAATTTCGTCTCATACTTGAGTCAAACACCGCGTAACGTAATCTTTTTTTGTTTCAGGTATTTTGCCATCCGCGTAACGACGCCCGAAGACGTGACATCGATTGTGACATGATTTGACAAATTCTTGATTCAGACAGGTCCAATACCTGACCGATTTCTCTTAAATTCAATTCTTCATCATAATAAAGCGACAATACCTGCTGTTCACGTTTTGGCAATTTGGCAATGGCTTTTGCCAAAGCCTGCTTGAATTCAGATGTAGCTAAAAGTTCAAAAAGCTTATCTCCGTGATGATTTCCGTCTTCGGATATTACATCATCGCTTACTCCCAAATCATAAATACCTATGATCTGAGAATTTGAAGAATCAAACAGCATCTGACGGTATTTTTCAAGCGTCACCCCCAATTCAGAGGCTATCTCAGTATCTTTAGGCTGACGACCTAACTGTGATGACAATTTGGATATGGCATCGGAAATCTGACGCGTTCCCTGATGTACTGCACGCGGAGCCCAATCTGATTGACGCATCTCATCGATCATGGCACCGCGAATACGTATGGTGGCATACGTATCAAAAGCCGCTCCGTGACCGTCTTCGAAATGACTTAATGCATCCATAAGACCGAGCATTCCGGATTGTATGAGATCATCCAGCTCGACACAGGCAGGCAGTCTGGCTTTAAGATGCAAAGCCACACGTTTGACCAGCGGTGCATATTGCTCCACTTTCTGAGCCATGTCATTACGACTTACCTCACGATATGCCCTGGCTCCCAAACTTTTAGGCCTAACCATAATCGGTCCTGTTATCCTTTTCAAAAACGGCTGATACTGAAATTACAAAGAACATTGTAGCCGTTTTCGATGAGATCTTGTGGTTAAGTACCGCTTGTGATGCATCCTGTGTGCGGTACGTCACTGTGACACCGCCTCATCGTCTGCTTGTTGAGGCTCACCGTCATGTTCATTAGATACTAGATTTTCAACAAAAAATTCCAAATGTCCGCCCGGGATCTCAGGGATCGGCCACTGCGCTACTCGCGCTGCCAGCATTCTGAAAATTTTACTGGCCGGCGACTGAGGATACTGCTCTACGGCACAGCTGCGCTTACGTATGGCATTGCGAACGGCAGGATCCGAAGGGATGCAAGCAATAAGATCAAGCGTCACGTTTAAAAAACGCGTGGTAACTGCCAGAAGTTTTGCAAACATCAATTTGCCTTCTTCAAGCGATCTCAAATTGTTGCCTATGATGCGAAAACGGCTTACTCCGTAATCATTTGAAAGAACTTTCATTTCAGCATACGCATCGGCAACTGAAGTAGGCTCATTGCAAACAACCATGATCACATCCTGAGCGGCACGACAAAAAGACAGTACCATGTCTGAAATTCCGGCAGCGGTATCCACAATCAGAAAATCTATATCCTCATCAAGCTCCGAAAACGCTCTGATAAGTCCTGCGTGCTGTTCGCGCGACAACTCCGCCATCTGTCTTAAACCTGATGATGCCGGCACAATACGCAAACCGCTCGGTCCGTCTAAGATGATGTCTTTTAGCTCACATTCACCGTTTAATACATGTCCTAAATTTTTCTTAACCTTAAGTCCCAACATCACATCAATATTGGCCAAACCTAAGTCTGCGTCAAAGAGCATGACCTTGCGCCCCAACTGACACAATGCCACGGCCAGATTCAGCGACACGCTTGATTTGCCAACACCGCCCTTGCCGCCTGTTACCGTGATCACTTTGACTCTACGGTTTTGCAAAGAATTGCCCATGATATTACTGATCTCCAAGCGCACTGCGCGCCGTCTCGTTTTGTAATCCAAAAAGTGCCTGTCTTACGAATTCCCCTGCAGAAGGAAGCTTAAGATCTTCCGGAACTCTCTGTCCGCAGGTCATGTAACAAAGCTTGAGATCTGCCGAAATACACATGGAAAGCGCGTCACAAAGACAACTGCTCTCGTCGGTTTTCGTAAGAATAAGGCCGTTTGGTTTTAATGATGCAAAATGCGTGCAAGCTTCTTCCAAAACTCTACGTTGTGCTGTCGCAGGCAATACTAAATAGTGTTTAAGACAAAGATCCCGTTGCGATTTAAGCTCTGATAATTGCTTTTCAAAGCGCTCGTCTGACAAACCTACTCCAGCAGTATCGACAATTACCAAACTCTTATCTGACAATTCTGGCAACAGCATTCTAAGACTGGCTACGGACTTTACCGCGTAGGTTGCGCATCCCATGATCCGTCCGTAAGTTTTGATTTGCTCGGCAGCTCCTATGCGGTAATGATCGCAGGTAACCAAAGCTACAGATTTCGGTCCGTAATTTAAAACGAATCTGGCAGCAAGTTTTGCCGCCGTAGTGGTTTTTCCTACTCCGGCAGGACCGATTAAAGTGACGACTCCGCCTTCTGACACTATCTCGTCGTTGCCTACCTTTAACGAAGAAACCAAGTTTTCTTCAAGCTCGCGCCAGGCAAAATTCACCGAAGCATCAGAGCTGACTTTAGCCACCAGTTTGTTTGCCAATTTGCGATCAAAGCCTGAGTCTATAAGTGCTTCTGACAGCATCGCTCTTACAGGCTGCTCGCGTACTTGCGAATCTTTAATAAGACCTGCCAGTTCATACTGCAAAAGCTTTCTTAAGCTCTCAAGCTCCTGCTGCATCTTTTCCATGCCGCCTGCAGTTTCTTTGGATCCTTCCTGCGGCCTTTGGGCATAAGAACTTATTCCGTGCTTAATTTCAGCTTTTTCTTTCTGGCGTTGACGTTCGCTCAGATCCGACAGCAGTTCCTTGATCCCCTGTTGTTGAGAAAGAGGGGCTGGAGGAACTTTACGAGTCATTTTTTTGACGTCTTGCTGTTCTGATCTTAAGGAAGTCGCAGGAGCTGTCGGAGAATTTTTTTCTTGTAATTGTCTTTCAGAAGAGTCAACGCCGGCTGCATTTTTTACTTGGCTGTTTTTTTGTTGTTGCTGTTGACGATTTAAAATTTCAAGCAGACTGCGGGCAAAACTCTCCTTATTTGCATCAGTCTGTTCCTGATCTTCCGGATCCTTTTTCTTGCCTTTAAGACTCTGTGCTGACTGCCCGATCTTAACTTCATCATCATCTAGCGATTCTGAAAGATAATTTGACAATGACTTATCGTTATCGATGATTTTCTTTAACAGATCTGATGATTTTTTCTCTTGCTTTATTTTGGAAACGGCCGAGTCATCCTGAAGACCTGCAACGATCTCAACGCCTTCTTTAATGCGTTTGCTGGACATGATCACGGCATCAGGACCGAGTTCAACTTTTATAAGGGCCAGAGCCGAGCGCATATCTTTGGCGCAAAAACGCTTGAGTTTCATAATAATTCAGATCCTTATATCCGGTCGTCTCCAGCAGAGGTATACGATAGACACCTACCGAAAGTATCACCTTATTAGGAAAAAAAAGTTAAAGCAAGGCTATTTTTAATGACAAAATGTCAAAAGTCACCAAAAAATCACAAGTTACCTGACAATTTTTCAGATAACGCATTGGTCTTTCTATAAAGCGATACCGACAAACAAAGTGCAATATGGGAGTTTGTACAAAAAAAATCTCGTACATACTTGCAACATCACGTTACATCACGCATAATCCGCCGAATCAAAAAATCAGGCTATAAACCTGATGCAATTACAAACACAGACATCACATTTTGAAAATCCAGAATGTCTGACTTTCTGATAGTTGACGATGCTTCACATAATTTTTTTTGAGGTATAGGTAACTTTGGAAATGTTGTCATTCTGCAAAGATGCTTTTTTTACTCAAGTTGTAAATTTAATTTGTTGTTTTATCAAGAAAACAACTTTTTAAGTTAAGGTTAATCTTAAGAACGGAAACAGTATTCGTTTTAAGCAAATGCTATACTGTTTCTGTTTGAAAACTAAAGCAAAATCAGTGCAATTTGTACTGAACATTAAATGTGATGGTTGATGATACGAACCTCGGCCGACGTGCCGGATAAAGCTGTCTTCGGCAGCTAAGGATGTTGATCATGGGAAACAAAGACAAAGTAGCAGATCTTTCTAGTGAAGCCATGGGACCTTTAGTCATCGCCGGTGTCAAACCATACGAGCCCAAACCCGGCGAAGAATACATGAACGATGCTCAAAAGGAGCATTTTCGCAAGATTTTGACAGCCTGGCGTGATCAGTTGCGTTCAGAAGTGGATCGTACCGTAGGCCACATGAAAAACGAAGCTGCCAACTTTCCTGATCCTCTCGACAGAGCTTCTCAGGAAGAAGAATTCGCACTGGAGCTGCGTACCCGCGATCGTGAACGCAAGCTGATTAAGAAAATTGAAAAAACCATCGCCAAAATCGACAAAGACGAATTCGGTTATTGCGAACAGTGCGGAGAAGAAATCGGGATCAAACGCCTCGAAGCCCGTCCTACCGCTGATTTATGCGTAGATTGCAAGGCTTTGGCCGAGATCAAAGAAAAACAATTGGAAGG
>JALEXT010000213.1 GCA_022779845.1 Succinatimonas sp. | reverse complement strand
GCAAGAGGAACCCGCCGAAGATCTCCCAAGAGATCGGTAGGAATCCCCTCTCTTTAGAGAGGGGAGGATGTCAATTTTCAAATTGAATTCACTATTCTATTTTTAAATAGCCTTTGGAATCTATATTCATAATTCCGCTGTGTCCTGCAGAATCTGAAATTTTTACAGACGGCAATACGAATGATCCTTCTGTGGTGGCTCTGACTACTGCGGCAATGCTGAAGGTCCTGCCGCGATCCGTCCCTATATTCAAGGTCCACGTATTATTTTTATCTTTAAAAGAAGTTACGGGATAAATGCCGCGTATATTGGGAAAACGCGTTTCATTGACATTTAAAAAACGTTCAAGTGTAAGTCCCGGGATCCTCGGTATATTTAATCTTAAATTGAGTATACGCGACTCAAGGCCTTCGATTGTGAGTATCACCAACGCCTCATCACCTTGGTGCATCGACAGACCGTGATTAAGAGCAGTGCTGTAGTTATCAAAAAATACCGTCAGATCTGCTTTGTACGGCAGATTGTTACGTGAAGCGGCCGTGATCGCCTGATAGCCTTCAATCATGACGGTGGCGTAGCGCGGATATGAGGAATTGTTTTTTATTTCGAAACGACCATCGTCACATAGTTTGCTTTCAACGAAATCGAAGTTTACATATTCAAGTTGAGATAACAGGGTACTAATAACCTGAATTTGTGATGATATGGTATTGCGGTTGCGTCCCAAAATCGAGGTCGCATAGGCTACATGCTGTTTTGAACCAAGAGAAGTTGAGGCTAAAAGTACCAAGGCGGCATTATAGGCTGAAGATGAAAAAACAGGCTCCGCAAAACTTTTTTCAGCTTCTCTTAATTGCATAGGGTTGTCGTTTTCCGAGAGCGAACTTAAAGCCGAGCGTATCTGTTCAAGTTTTGCCAATTCTTTTACAGCCCGCTCCAAAGCTGTATTTGCCATACTGTGTTCACCGCACCTGTAAAGTATAGGCGCAAGCAATGCCAAAGCAGAAGGAGAGTGAATTTTGTGATCATTTATGAGTTTTAGAGCCAGTTGCTTTGATTGTGCAACCAGACCGTTGCGTTGCATTACCAATACCGCCTGAGTTTTTTCGTAGGCACTGCTGAGCGGATCAGTTGCAATAACCGATACCTGCCGCATCAGACCTGTAAGCAATTTCTCGTTGACGTTATAACCGTGTGACAAACCGCTGCCTAAAATCTGAGCTGCTTTGATGGTAATGAGGCGGTGTAATCTGGGATCTCCGAAATTTGCAGGCAGAGAGCCGTCGTCATTCATGGACGCGACCAGATTATTCAAACTGTCCTGAATATTGTGACGTCTTGATTGTCTTTCCTGCTCGTCTTTGCTTTCTTCAGAAAATTCTGAATCTAAAAGTATTGACAGAGCGTACATTTTTTCAAAATCGTTGGCAAAGAAAGCGCGTATCAAGGCCTGCCAGAAACCGTCCGGACTTAAATAAGGTACAGGTGACAAATCGTAACGAGCCGAAATTATTTTTTTGAATTGTCCCTGTCCGTCATAAGTAAGTTTTTGCCCGGGATTTAGGTATATGACATCGGTTATAAGCGAAGAAGGCTGCGACGATTGTACGATAATGCTTTTCTTCTTGCTGAAAAAACGTCCGCCGCAACTTACGTCGACCTGAATAAAACCGTTGCCGCCTGATTTTGCCGTAACCGGTAAAGAAATTTCTGCATTTTCTCCACGAACCAGTTTTACACGTTGATTTCCCATACAGGAGACGGATCCGCCGCATTTAAAGTTCAGGGTAAAAGAACGGGCCTTGGTCTCCTGATTGCTTTTTATTTTGACATTTGCCACCACTACATCATTTTCGTTTAAGAATTCGGGCACCTGGATCTGCAGTGAACTGTCTTTGACTATATTTAAGGTGCGCTCTATCTTTCCTGTTCCCAGTGCATCCCAAACAAGCGCGCTGATTTTCAGTTTGCCTTCGGTATCCGGTATAGGCAGATAGAACATGCCGTGTCCGGCTCCTGATTCCGTAACGCCTGATGAAAAAATGGTTTTTATCATTTCCTTATTGTCGGTATTATCATTTTCTTCAAGATCGTCATCCCAAGGATCGTCATTTGGCAAAAGTTGTGCAAAGGCGGTGTAATGTATTTTGCCGTGCAATGACGACGGTGAAATTACTCCTACGCTTAAAGTTGATCCTGCTTTGGGTTTTAGTGAAGTACCGAGCTTTGCTGCGATGTTTGCATCAGGTCTTGAGATCCTTATATCGTTCTCACCGCTTGCCCTCATCATTCCGCGATTTTCTCTTGAAAAGAAAGCTTGAACTTTAATATGTGCCAAAGCCCCCAAATTTCTTCCAATTTCAACTTTAAAGCGGTTTATTCCCTGCTTTATGTTCATAAGAGAACGTTTTACGGATGGTGCGTGTCCTACCTCTATAACGGCATTGCCGTTGTACGGACTTAGAAAACTGACTTCGGCTTTATTTCCAACATCGACAGGATCTTTTGGTACTTGTAGTTTTAAGTCTCCTTCAAAGAGATCTCTTTGTGCATAACCGTTTATAAAACGTAGAGTCGAACGAAAATTACGCGAGGTAACCGCTTCGACAAGATATTCTCCGCCTACATCAGGCATTTTTACTGATCCTGAATTTACAACCGAGGTCTGAATGTCGACAAAATCACTTTTTATTAAGGAGCGTTCCTTG
>JALEXT010000211.1 GCA_022779845.1 Succinatimonas sp. | reverse complement strand
ATGCGTCATTTCCGTCACTGACAAGGAGCCTTTAATGAAGATACTGATAGTTGGCAACGGCGGCCGCGAACATGCTCTGGCATGGAAAGCCGCTCAGTCACCGCTTGCAGACAAAGTATTCGTGGCCCCCGGCAATCCCGGAACTGCCCGCGAAGAGAAGATGGAAAACGTCCCTATTTCGGTAAACGATCTTGAAGCTTTGCGCGATTTTGCCAAACGCGAAAATATCGATCTGACCATTGTGGGACCAGAAGCGCCTTTGGTTGCCGGAATAAGCGATCTTTTTGAAAAGTCAGGACTTAAAGTTTTCGGACCGTCAAAAGCTGCAGCTCAGCTTGAAGGATCCAAATCCTTTACCAAGGATTTTCTAAAGCGCCACGGCATTCCCACCGCAGCCTACGAAGTATTTACCGACGCCAAAAGCGCCTGCGAATACATTGAAAAACACGGTGCTCCCATCGTGATCAAAGCAGACGGTCTTGCAGCAGGCAAAGGCGTAGTCGTTGCCATGACCAAACAGGAAGCATTGGATGCCGTCCACAATATGCTTGACGATCACGAATTCGGCGATGCCTCATCCCGCGTGGTCATCGAAGAATTCATGGAAGGCGAAGAAGCATCCTTCATCGTCATGTCAGACACTGAAAACGCTTTGCCCATGGCTACTTCTCAGGATCACAAGCGTGTAGGCGACGGCGATACCGGTCCCAACACCGGCGGTATGGGTGCTTACTCCCCTGCTCCCGTGGTCACTCCCGAGGTGTATCAAAAGGTCATGGACAGGATCATCAATCCTACTTTGGAAGGTATGCGCAAAGACGGTATTCCTTATCGCGGTTTCCTCTATGCAGGACTTATGATAGACAAGCAAGGAGATCCGCGCGTGGTTGAATACAACTGTCGTTTCGGAGATCCTGAGACTCAGCCCATCATGATGCGCATGCAGTCGGATCTGGTTGAACTTTGTCTTAAAGCCTGTGAAAACGGCGGTCTCAAAGGATGTGAAGCACGCTATGACGAGCGCCCGGCCGTTGGTGTGGTACTGGCGGCACAAGGTTATCCGGCCTCACCGCGCAAAGGCGACGTAATCGAAGGCCTTGATAAAAAACACGGTGATGACACCAAGATCTTTGAAGCCGGTACCAAGTTTAAAGATGATCAGGTAGTCACTTCAGGCGGACGCGTACTCTGTGCGACGGCTTTGGGCAAAGACGTGGCCGATGCCCGTGAAAAAGCCTACGCTCTTGCCAAAACCGTTCATTTTGACGGTATGTTCTTCCGCAACGACATTGCCTGGCGAGCCCTTGCCCGTAACAAGTAAAAATACTTAAGTCTTAATGCCGCGTCGATACGCGGCATTTTTTACGCTTTTAAACTCTAAAAAAATTTCTTCAGAATATTATTTTTCACATGGCAGCAGAAATCTTAAATCAGTTCCTGTTATTTATCGGTACGTTTGCAGCCAATCTTTTTGCCTCGGTCTCGGGCGGAGGAGCAGGTTTCGTACAATTTCCTATGCTTATTCTGCTGGGACTGCCTTTTGCCACGGCTTTGGGCACTCATAAAGTCGCCGTGGTCTTTTTAGGCATAGGAGCTCTTACCAAACAACGCCGTGCCCACGGAGAGTTTCGTTTCGATCACCAGGTAGCTTTCATAATGACCGCACTGTGCATACCTTCGGTGATCTCAGGATCGCTCATCATCGTAAAGATCCCTTCCCATCAGGCGGAGATAATTTTAGGATTCATCACCATCGCCGCCGGGATCTACTCGTTGCTAAAAAAAGGATTCGGATCAAAAACCTTGGAACACCGCCCGCTCTCCCGTACGCTTTTAGGAGCCGTCTGCATGATGCTCATAGGTTTGTTTTCAGGTTCTCTGTCATCAGGAGCAGGCCTTTTTGCCACCTTAACCTTGGTAGGCGTATTCGGGCTCAATCTTAAAAGCGCCATTTTGCATACCATGGTATTCGTTGCCACCATGTGGAACGCAGTAGGCGCAGTAACCATAGGCATGGTGGCCTCGATTCACTGGCAATGGGTTCCCACCATGATCATTGCCACGCTACTAGGATCATATCTTGGGACTTCACTGCTCATAAAGATGCCGGTAAAGGGAGTAAAAGTGGTATTTTCCCTAGTAGCCATCTTAAGCGGCGTCACCTTGATTTACACCGCCTATCACTGATCCTCAGGATCGTCGGGCAAACCTATATTGCTGACTCCAAAAGGGACTGAGGCATTCAAAAGCTCTTTTATCTGCGCTGATGAAAAATGCTTTTGCCCGGCGACGTTTTTAAAATTCAAAACCGCGGACGCAAGTTTTGCCTGTACGGACGTTTCGTTTATCAGCAGTTCATTTGAAGAGGCCTCATCGTCACTCATATCGGGATTTTCAACGGCTACGCGGGCGGCAGTTGCACTGATGCACAAATTTGCCGCCTCAAGAGCAGCGTCGTCGTTATCCTCTGCAAAAGCTTCATAGCCAAGTTCCAATGTGGCCACAGCATCGGCAGCCATTTCGGCGCCGAAAGATCCGTCGTCATCGGTACCGTCAAGCAAGCTCTTCAATTCTTCACGTCTTGCTTCAAAACCTTTTTCCGAACCGCTTCCTTGTAATATCGAGCTTAAGTAGTCAAAACACTTGCAAAAAGACTGTTCAAATTCTTTCCTTTTTTCATCAAGCGAGCACCACAACAGAAAATTTGCTTTTTGTCTGCGGCATAAGGCCAGCGCAAACAGCGCGGCAAATCTTCCTTTAAGAGATGAAATATTTTCCAAAAGGTCTTTTTGCATTATTTATCCACCGTTTTTTCAAGTTTTTTTCCCTTGCAGTTCAAACTAACGATTTTAGTTCTTGCACTCAAAGTATAAAGTTCCCATAATAAGGCACAGACAACTAAAAAAATTTGAATTGACTACCAAAACCTCCGCTGTCTTTTTTTTGGAGCACAAAAGACAGCTGCGTGGGTCCCCAAGGACTCCGGGCTTTTTTTGCGCATGAAGACTTCCGAAGATTACATTTTTTGCGAACGTGCCGGCAACACCTCGTGGCGTTTTCCCATTTCTAAAAAACACGTATGCGCCTGCGCGGTGACCATGACTGCCGCAGCCGTACTGGCTGTATTCAGTCCTCACGAGGATCTTATAACCGCACAAAATTCGCAACAGGAACAGGAGTTTGATGAAAACTCCTATATTCAAAACGACGACGGATCAGCTCAAATTGCAGCAAACTCCGCAGCCGTCAATCAATCTTTATCGGATCTTTTTGCCAGCAAGCCGCACTCCGCTTTCCAAAGCTCATCACAGGAAGCTACCGACAACTACGATGACACTCTGCCTGACAGTGCGCTTGCCGATTCTGACGACGCACTTGACGATCAGGTAAAAGATCTGGCCGCACGTGACAACGGCAACAAAGCTGAAGATGAGCTTAAATGGTTTGAAGAAGACGTTCAAAAAGGCGACACCATATCTTCAATTTTCTCGGATCTCAACATTCCAGCCTCGGTAACCATGGCTATTCTTGATAACAAGAAAGTAGCTGCCGAAGTCAATTCGCTTCAGCTTGGAGAACACCTCTCTTTCCTGCTTGATGACAAAAGCAGGCTCATGGCCTTTGTAAAGCCTTTGGACAAGGATCGTCAGTTGCGTTTTTACCGCAATACGCCTGACAAAGCCGATTTTGCTTATGTGATTGAAAAAAAAGGCTCTCATCTTAAAGACGGTGAAATTTTAGTTGCTGAAACTCCGGCAAAACCTGTTGCCACACAGGAAACGGAAAAGCAAAATGCTCAGAAGAGTACCGACACCCCCAAAACGGAAAAGAAACTCTCGGCAAGAGAGAGCCGCGGTCGTTTGGTCGTGGTATCCATTGGCAAGGGTGAAACCTTCTCAACGGCTGCCAACAATGCCGGCATAAGCTATGCCGAGATCAACAAAATTCTCAACCTTTTCAAAGGCCGCATTCAATTCTCGCGCAATATACGCGCCGGGGATACCATGCGCGTACTTTTTACCGACTCAAAGGGAAGAGGCAAAATAAGTGCCGTGGAATTTTCTCTGCAAGGTCGCAAGGTATCTGCTTTTCTTAACAGCAAAGACGGCAAGTACTACGATGAACACGGTCTTAACTCCACCGTTTCCAATGCGTTCAGACGTTTCCCCTTCAATATTCGCGCCAAGGTTACTTCTCCTTTCAATCCTTCAAGAAGACACCCGGTCACGGGAGTCACCAGACCTCATAACGGCGTAGACTTCGGGATGCCGGTAGGAACCCCGATCATTGCTCCGTCCGACGGAGTGGTAACCAAAGCTTCATTTACACGTTCTACCGGTTATTACATAGTTTTAAGACACCGCGGTGCCTACTCAACGGTCTACATGCATTTATCCAAGCTCGGAGTAAAAGTAGGACAAAACGTCAAAATGGGCAGTGTGATCGCCAGATCAGGTAACACCGGACTTTCCACGGGACCGCATCTGCACTATGAGCTGCGCATAAACGGACGCCCGGTAAACGCTTTGCGTGTTAAATTAAGCGGCATGCAGGATCCGGGAGCCACTTCCGATCGCAAGCGCTTTGCCGCCAACATCAAAAACTACAAAAAGGATCTTTACAATCAAAAGCTCATTGCAAAACGCTAAGCTGCTCGCATTTTAAAAAATAAGAAACGGCTCTTTGCCTCCCGTCGCACCTTCAACGTGTTAAGGTATTTTCAGACAAGTTCCGGGAGGTATTCATGACGAAATCTGGTCTTTGCGGCTTCAACCTGTCATTACAGAAAGTTGACGATCGTTACACCTGGATCAACAAAATGATCGATCTCAGGTTCTCAATCGGGGAACTCTTTGACAAACTTTCGGAACATAAAATTCAAAAGGATCTAAAGAGCGATCTTAATAAACTTTGTGATGCGCTCCTCGATTATGTCTCAAAAGGACATTTTGAGATTTACCCCAAAATATTGGAACTGGTGGAAAACGCCTCAGGACGCTCTTTTTCCATTGCAAGGCGCGCCATGCCTTTAATCGAACAAACCTCTGACTATCTCATGAGTTTTAACGATTACTACAATGTAGGATCTGATGAACTTACCGGGATCCTCCCGAATTTGCCTAAAGATCTTAAAGAACTGAAAAAATGCCTGGAAAGCCGTTTTCGTAATGAAGATCGTCTGATTGTGGGTTTAAGACTGGTGCATGCGGCCGTTGAAACTCCGCCTATCAGCAAGACTTACGCTCACACCTGAGTTAAAAGCTCGGATACCTTTTTTATCTTTACCACTTCAAGACCTGCTATAGGGTGAGACGGAGCGTTGTCATACGGAATTATAGCCTTCACAAATCCCTGCTTTACCGCCTCGTTAAGACGCTCCTGCCCTGACGGTACCGGCCTTACCTCTCCGGTCAGTCCGATTTCACCGAAGGCAATAACTCTCCTGTCTATAGGACGGTTTTTATAAGACGACAGCATGGCTAGCACCAGCGGTACGTCGGATGCGGTCTCCTCAACTCTTACTCCGCCTACTACGTTCACGAAAACATCCTGATCGCCGAACTCAACTCCGGCATGACGATGCAGCACAGACAGCAACATGGCAAGACGATTCTGATCAGTACCCAAAGACAAACGACGCGGATTTCCGTATTGCGACTCATCCACCAAAGCCTGCAATTCCACGAGCAAAGGTCTGGTTCCCTCCCAAATAACCATGGCAAGAGATCCTGCCGCCACTTCCTCCTGACGATTTAAGAAAATGGCCGAAGGATTACGAACCTCGCGCAGCCCCTTGTCGGTCATGGCGAACACGCCTATTTCATTAACTGCACCGAAACGGTTCTTCTGACAACGCAAAGTACGAAAACGCTGATCTGCACCTACCTCAAGAATAACCGAACAATCCACGCAATGCTCTAGGATCTTAGGACCTGCCAAAGTTCCGTCTTTGGTAACATGGCCTACGATGAAAACCGCGATGCCGGTCTTTTTGGCAAACTGAGTTAAGGCAGCGGCGCCTTCACGAACTTGAGATACGGATCCGGGAGCCGACTCAATATCCTGCACATGCGTAACCTGAATGGAATCGACTACCAACACTTCAGGTCTTTCGGACACTGCAAGAGCACAGATATTTTCGATGGAAGTTTCCGCTGCTATGCGAACTGCCGATACCGGTAAGCCCAGTCTTGATGCCCTCAATGCCACCTGCTGTAACGATTCTTCTCCGGTTGCATACAGCACTTTATGGGAAGAAGAAAGCCTGCACACCGTTTGCAGTAACAGCGTGGATTTACCGGCTCCGGGGTTTCCTCCTATGAGTACCACCGATCCTTGGACTATGCCTCCGCCCAAAACCCGGTCGAATTCAGAATACCCTGACGAAAGCCTGGGTCTGCTCTGAAGCGATATTTCAGACAGCGACACTGCTCCCGTGCCGCTTTGTCCTGCAAATCCCGAAAGCTTTAATGCAGCTCCTGCCGCCTTGGCTCCGGCAGAAGAGGCCTCGCGTTCAGGACTTACCTTTTCTTCTTCTATGGTATTCCACGAACCGCATTCACGACACTGCCCCTGCCAACGCGCGTAACGGGCACCGCAGTTTGAGCATACATAAAAGTTTTTAGGTTTGGGCATAAAAATTAAATCCTGAAAATCGTTTTTTTTAGGAATTGAGCATCAACAGCAAAGCCACTGCAGAGAGGTAACTGCGGCTTAAAACCTGCGGAGCCTGAGCTCTTACTTTAGGTTTTGCCCAATAAGCAATACCG
Organism: Succinatimonas sp.; assembly: GCA_022779845.1. GTDB lineage: Bacteria > Pseudomonadota > Gammaproteobacteria > Enterobacterales > Succinivibrionaceae > Succinivibrio. The sequence goes on along the minus strand of JALEXT010000211.1, from coordinate 4,568 downwards.
AGACCGCCTTCCTGCATCATCTTAAGATCATTGGCACCGTCACCTATGACGATCACCTGTTCTTTAGGTATGGAATAGCGCTCCATGATTTCAAGAACGCCGCGGCGCTTGGCTTCGGCATCCACTATCTCTCCTGCAACCTCTCCGGTAAAACAACCGTCGGAAACTGCCAGAGTATTGGCTTTGATGAGATCCAGACCGTATTTTTTATCGATCACGTCAATAAGCTGGGTGAAGCCTCCTGAGCATACGGCTTTTTTCCAACCGGCCAAAGTCACTACTCCCATGAGTTCTTTTAAGCCGCAGGTCTCTGTCATGATCTTTTTTACCTCGTCCAAAACCGCCGCGCTGCCGCCTTTTAGCATGGCCACGCGTCTTTTAAGCGAAGTGGCAAAATCAAGATTTCCGTGCATAGCCTCCGAAGTGATGGCCGCCACCTGCTCATACACTCCCAAACGACGGGCGATCTCATCTATTCCTTCAATTTGCACCGTGGTCATATCCATGTCCATCACCAATGCCCCAGGCTTTGAAAGCGAAGGCAGATGATCCATGATCATGACGTCACCGCCGCAGATATTTCCAGCTTCGGCATCAGCAATTATTTCCCAGCGTTTTTCAGGCAACACCTTTTCGTTGCAGCTGCAGAGCATGCCGTTTACCCCGAACATGCATCCGTAATTTAAAGTCTGAAGTTTAAGCTCATGACGTTTTGCAGTCGTATTCTTGGCATCCTCGCCTCTGTAAGCAGGATTTAATTTGCTCATAGCCGAAAAAAACAAATAACTCATGAGTTAACTCCTTTAAGGAAATGATCTACGTTGGCCTGAAGCTTGGTGCAGGCTGTTTCAAAGCTTAAATTAAAGATCTCAGCGTAAACTTCTGCAAGTTTTATGATAAGTTCAGGCTCATAAGGCCCTGAATGTACGTGATCATAATCGCTTTCCAAAAGAATGCGATCAGCTCCTGCAAACTGCACTGATGCCACGAGACGGCGTGATTTTTTTAACAGATGCCTGCCCACGCTTAAATACATGCCGCAATCAAGATAATCGCGGGCAAGTTCCTTGGAGAAAGTGAAATTGTGCACGGCCCCGCTTATTCCTTGTGAGCGGTAACGTCGCAAAAGTCTGATCATTTCACCGTGAGCTTTGTGTACATGCAGGTTTAAAGGCAAGTTATGGCGACAGGCAAACTCTATTTCTCCTGATAAAAGGTGTACCTGATCTCCCATATTAAGAAACGTACTTTCAGTATCCAACCCGCATTCGCCAAAACCTGACACCTGATAAATACTGAGCAGACGCTCAAATTTATCTTCCGGGAATTCCCGATTGTCAGCCATCCAGGGATGAATGCCGATCATGGCTTTATACCCTTGAGCCTTGGCAAACTCAAGATTGCGCACGCTGTCATCAAGCGAGCAGGAAACGCCTATTAAAGAGATCCCGTGCGTCAAAGCCGCTTTGCAAATCTCATGCGGACCCGGGTATAAGCTTACGTGGACATGGCAGTCGGTAAGTTGCATTTTAATTTAACCGCAGTAAAAACTCGTTCCCCGGCACTAAGCCGGGGAACTTAAGAAAAAACTTTAGTGTTCGCGGGTGGAAGAGAATTTAACCTTGGGGTAACGTTCCTGCGCAAGATGCAGATTAACTCCTGAAGTAGCAAGATAAGTCAGATTGTCTCCTCCGTCCAAAGCAAGATTCTGCGGGACGCGATCCTGCAACTCCTTTAAAGCTTTGTCATCCCCAGATACCCATCTTGCCGTGGTTACCGGGATCTCCTCGTAAAGCGCATCGACGTTGTATTCGTGTTTCAAACGGGAAACCACCACGTCAAACTGCAGCATGCCGACGGCTCCGACGATGAGATCGTTATTGATAAGCGGTCTGAATACCTGCACGGCGCCTTCTTCTGAAAGCTGTAACAAACCTTTTAACAATTGCTTCTGTTTTAAAGGATCACGCAAATGGATACGTTTGAACAATTCAGGTGCAAAATTGGGGATCCCCGAAAAATGCAGATCCTCACCTTCAGTAAAAGTATCGCCTATGCGCATGGTGCCGTGATTATGCAAACCGATAATATCGCCTGCAACGTCAAAATTTGCCTGCGTACGTTCGCCTGCCATAAAGGTCACGGCATCGGAAATGGCACTGTCACGCTTCAATCTCACGTTATGCAGTTTCATTCCTTTACGATACGCACCCGATACGATGCGTAAAAAAGCGATGCGATCGTGGTGACGCGGATCCATATTGGCTTGGATCTTAAAGATAAAACCGGTAAGTTTCGGTTCATCAGCTTTGACCAAGCGGGTGTCTGATTGTCTGTCCAAAGGAGACGGTGCCCATTTGGTCAAACCGTCCAGCATCAGATCAACACCGAAATTACCCAAAGCGGTACCGAAAAATACCGGTGTCATGTCACCGCTGCGATAAGCCTCGGGATCGAATTCACCTGAACCGCCTCCGCGTATAAGCTCGATATCCTCACGAAGTTTTGCCGCAAGATCCGATCCTACGGCCTCGTCAACTTCAGGATTATCCAATCCTTTGATCGTACGACGTTCCTGGATATGGAATCCTTCTCCCGAATGATAAAGATAAAGCATGTCATCAAGAAGGTGGTAAACGCCCTTGAAGCTTTTTCCTGATCCAACGGGCCAGGTAATGGGAGCGCACAGAATATTCAGTTCTTTTTCGACTTCATCCAAAAGATCCAGCGGATCACGGGTCTCACGATCAAGTTTGTTCATGAAGGTGATGATGGGAGTGGTACGCAGTCTCGTAACTTCCATGAGCTTGCGGGTACGCTCCTCAACACCCTTGGCAGCATCAATAACCATAAGGCAGGAATCCACGGCCGTAAGCACGCGGTAGGTATCTTCGGAGAAATCTTCGTGACCCGGGGTATCCAAAAGATTGATCACACAACCGTTGTAAGGAAACTGCATCACCGAAGTTGAAACTGAAATGCCGCGTTCCTTTTCCATATCCATCCAGTCGGACTTGGCAAAAGTACCGGTACTTCCGCGGGCTTTAACCTCTCCTGCTCTTTGGATCACAGACCCAAACAGCAATACTTTTTCAGTGATGGTGGTTTTACCGGCATCAGGGTGGGAGATGATGGCAAAGGTACGGCGTTTATTGATTTCGCTTATTGTTTTTGGATCTGACATGATTTGATTTCCCCTCCCGCTGCGAAAACCGCGGGGAAAATTTCATTGCGGAATATGCCTGCAGAGTACAGGAAGATCATATGTTTTCGGTTACATATGATCAAAAAAAAACCGTCGGATTTTATTCCTGACGGCCGTTCTTTTGGTGATTTATTTTAAATGGTGCCCGGAAAGAGATTTGAACTCTTACTCAGTTACGAACTACCCCCTCAAAGTAGCGTGTCTACCAATTCCACCACCCGGGCAACTCATTTAACGAGGCTTATGATAGCAGAAAGTTTAATTATGTAAAGCATTTTTTTTAAGATTTTTTAATGCTTTTGTATAAAACTTCATCAGAAGTTGATATTTAAGCCATTCTTATGAAGTATGTTTTTTATTTTAAAAACGGCAGGATCCGGCAAAAATTAGTGTTTTAAGGACATAAAACTTCGTTGTGTTTCATGCATACTGACAATCTGCAAACCAAACAGGCTCTCTCATAAAAAATAACCAAAGCATCACTGCTGTCGGCGCTTGTTTTTTTCTCTGCTTCTGCATCCGCCGATGAATTTTTAATCGAATTTCCTTCAGGCAAGACTTGCAACGTAACCGAAAATTCATCAGTTACCGCCAGATCTCTTCAGGAAAAATTACCCTTAAAAATCACTCTTGAAGATTACGCAGATACGGAGCGCATTGTCTATCTTGATTTCAAACTTAAAAATGACGGCAGCGACGGATATAAACCTCATCGAGGAGATCTCTGCTACTACGCTCCATGGGGAAATTTGGCGTTTTTTAAAAATGATTTTCGCTATTCAAAATAGTCTTTTCTGCATAGGGCACGTGGACAACGACTGCCTTGCAGAATTTGAAAAGAACTCCGTACTGCTGTTAAAAAAAAATAGAGAGGGACAAATGATTTTTCGTAAATAGGAACATCTAGGATCAAGTATCAGCGCTCTGTGTTGGATGTATGAGTTTTGGCAAAGCCTCTGCAGATTTCCATCTTTGGACTTTGAATGAGAAACGGACAGCCGACATGGTGGGACAAGCTCTTGACTGCGGCATCAATTTTTTTGACACTGCCAACGTTTACTCACACGGGAGCAGCGAAGCATATCTGGGCAAAGCACTCAAACACAGGATCCCGCGCGATCAGGTGGTGATCGCTACCAAGGTCTTCTTTAACGAAGGACATCTTTCCAAAAAAGCCATTCGTCGTGAGATAGAAGGATCTTTGCGTCGTCTCGGCACTGACTATGTCGATCTTTACATCATTCACCGCTACGATCATGAAATTCCTCCGCTTGAAACCTTGGAGACTTTGCATGAACTGGTAAAAGAAGGCAAAGTCCGTGCGTTGGGAGCTTCGGCCATATACGGTTTTGAATTCATGAAC
>JALEXT010000184.1 GCA_022779845.1 Succinatimonas sp. | reverse complement strand
GCATTTATCGACGAAGCCATGGATTTGGCCTGCAGACAGTGTCCCGGGCTTAAGGTGGTGCAGTCAAACTGGTGGGATGTGCTTGATCAGGCAACCGTGGACAAGGTTTTCTCTGACGTTCCTTTCCCGGGATGGGCGTTTGAGCACGCGGCCATTACCGAAACTTCACTGATGATGTATTTAAAGCCTGAACTTGTAAGAGATGAGCTCATACCTGCGGATGTCAAAGCAAAATCATTGCCTTATTCCGTATATCCTGCCTATAAGGGTATGGTTCCTGAGTGCGGTGCTTTAGCTCCGTCGTGCGGTTCGTCTGCAGAAAAAGGAAAGCTTATTTGCGATCAAGCAGTAAAAGGTTTCGTCAGAATTTTTGAAGAGCAATTCGGATACAGGAAGTAATGATATGGAAAATTTCGTGATCGCCGTATCCCGTCAGTTCGGCAGCTTGGGACGCAGCATCGCACAAAAATCGCTCATAAACTCAATATAGAGTATTACGATCGCGATCTTATCGAACAGGCTGCCTCCATCCTTAATATAGACATGCGCAAAGCCTCTCCTCTTGATGAAAGCATCAGCCTTCCGTTTGCAAAGGCTTTGTTTCCTTTGGAAATAGGTACGGGATCTGTGCATCGAAAGCTCTTTATGGTGCAGGAGAGTCTTATTAAGGAATGTGTGACCAAAAGCTCATGTGTCATCGTGGGACGTTGTGCCGATTACATTTTAAGAGATCATCCGAGACGTTTTAACGTCATGATCTATGCACCGCTTGCAGAGCGTATTAAAAATTCCGTAAATACGTTGCGCATACCTGAATATGAGGTCAACGATTATGTAAAGGAAATCGACAAAGCCAGAGATTCTTATCATAAGTTTTTTACCGATGAGAAGATCGACACCGTAAAGTATCGCGATCTGCTCATCGATTCTTCCGTCATGTCTCAAGATGAATGTGCCGATCTCATCATTGCTGCGGCTCGCGCCAAACTTAAATTTTAAATTTGGCACAAGGGGACCTGCAGAGGTCCCTTGCGCATGCTTAAGATCACATTCCCTTAATTTTTTCTGAACGTCATAAGGACTTTTATTTTAAAAAAATATATATAAATCAGTAGGTTTTTTTAATAAAGGTCATTGCGTACACAAGACAATGCGAAGTTAAAACCGTGTTACGGGGCGGAAAAGCCTTTTTACTATGTTAAAATAATGCGGCTTGATTCTGAGTTTGTGATCGGACTTCAAGCATAGACACATTTGTCATCACAAAGGAGCAAAAATGTTAACTACCGAAGCGAAAGCAAAGATCGTAGCCGATTTCGGCCGCAACCCCAAAGATACTGGTTATCCTGAAGTGCAGATCGCACTGATCACCGCCAGAATCGTTGATTTGCAGCCTCACTTCGAGACCCATAAGAAGGATCATCACAGCCGTCGCGGTCTGCTGCATCTCGTAGCTCAGCGCCGTAAGTTGCTTGATTACCTCAAGGAAAAAGATTATGGCCGTTACACTGCCATAGTTGAAAAACTGAAGCTCCGCCGCTAATCCGGCGGCTGGCACGGGGCGGCTTTAGGGCCGCCCAATTTTTAGGAAAGCGGTCTGCAGGAAAAGAGACAGTAGCAGGAATTAAGCAGACCTTTTCGGAGATTTTTGATGAATTTAAAGCCTATTACCCGCACCTTCAAATACGGAAGGCACAATATCACTCTGGAAACCGGAGCCATCGGCCGTCAGGCTGATTCAGCCGTTATGGCATCGATGGATGATACTGTGGTTTTTGCAACCGTGGTTTGCAAGCGCAACGAATCCGTGGAAGGCCGTGATTTCTTCCCGCTTACCGTTAACTATCAAGAGCGCTCCTATGCTGCAGGAAAAATTCCTGTTAGTTTCTTCAGACGCGAAGGAAGAGCCTCAGAAGGAGAGACTTTGATTTCACGTCTTATCGACAGACCTCTGCGTCCGCTCTTCCCTGCAGGATTTGTGAACGAAACTCAGGTGGTTGTTACGGTAATGTCCGCCAATCCTGAAGTTCCCACTGACATTATTTCCATCATCGCCGCATCTGCGGCCATGGCTACTTCCGGCCTGCCTTGGCAGGGACCTCTGGGTGCAGCCCGCGTAGGTTATATAGACGGTCAGTATGTTTTAAATCCCATCACTTCAGAGATGAAACGTTCGGATCTCGATTTAGTCGTCGCTGGCACCAAGAAAGCCGTGGTTATGGTTGAATCTGAGGCCAATATTCTTCCTGAGTCGGTGATGCTCGGTGCCGTGATGTACGGTCAGGAGCAGTTGCAGACTGTGGTTGACGAGATCAGCGCCTTTGTAAACGATGTCAATCGTCCCGTGTGGGATTGGAAAGCTCCTGAGGAAGACACTGCTTTAATCGAAGCAGTCAAAGCAGCGGCTTTCGAAGACGTAGGCAATGCCTACCGCATTGTCGACAAACTTCAGCGTCAGAATCGTCTTGAAGAGATCAAGACTGCCGTGACTGCCAAGCTGATAGCCGACCGTCCGGAACTTGAAGGTCAGGAAAACGAGATTGCCAAGATCTTCTTCAACATGGAACGCGATTTGGTACGCGAGCGTATTTTAAGCGGCGAGAAGCGTATCGACGGCCGTACTTTGCGCATGATCAGACCTATTACCGTGGCAACCGGCATTTTGCCGCGCACTCACGGCTCGGCTTTGTTTACCCGCGGTGAAACTCAGTCTATCGGCGTGTGTACCTTAGGTTCAGAGCGTGACGCTCAGACCTTTGAAGACATGACCGGTACCCGCAGCGACCGTTTCATCATGCATTACAATTTCCCTCCTTACTGCGTAGGCGAAACCGGTCTTATAGGCTCTCCCAAACGTCGTGAAATAGGTCACGGACGTCTGGCTAAGCGCGCCTTGCGTGCCGTATTGCCTTCTTTGGAGGAGTTTCCTTACACCATTCGTTTGGTCTCCGAGATCACCGAATCCAACGGTTCGTCTTCAATGGCTTCAGTATGCTCCGGTTGCTTGGCTCTTTATGATGCCGGCGTGCCTTGCAAGGCTCAGGTAGCCGGAATTGCCATGGGGTTGGTAAAAGAAGGCGATCGCGTTGCCATTTTGACCGACATCATGGGAGATGAAGATCATTTGGGCGATATGGATTTCAAGGTTGCAGGTACCCGTGATGGCGTTACTGCACTGCAGATGGATATCAAGACCGACGGCATTACCCGCGAGATCATGCAACAGGCTTTGACCGATGCACATGCTGCCCGTCAGCACCTGCTCAACATCATTGCCCGTGCCATACCCGAGCCTCGTCGCGATATGTCTCCTTTTGCACCTCGCGTGGTTACCGTCAAGGTTCCCGTGAATAAGGTTAAGGACATCATCGGTAAGGGCGGTTGCAACGTACGAGCCATTCAGGCTGCCACTAATTCTCAGATAGATATCGAAGACGACGGTACCGTCAAGATTTCAGCCGTATCTCAGGCGTCAGCCGAGGCTGCGGTAAAAGCGGTTAACGATCTTCTGATTGAGGTTGAAATCGGCAAGATCTATGAAGGTACCGTAGCCAGAATCACCGATTTCGGTGCTTTTGTAACCATTCTTCCTGGACGTGACGGTTTGGTACATATTTCGCAGATCGCTGACGAGCGCATTGAAAACGTCAATGACTATCTGCGTGTGGGCGACGTCGTCAAGGTTAAGGTGCTGGATATAGACAATCAGGATCGTATCCGTCTTTCCATTAAGGCCGTAAGAGAGGAAGAAAATGCCGGTGCACAGGAAACTGCTGCTCCTGCAGTTGCAGAAGATCTTCCCGAGGAGCCTATGGAGGCTTATCCTCATGAGGAAGAGGCCGTACAAGCCGATGATGGCAAAATTTCTGAACGTGACTGATTTGGCAGTCGTAAAGTTTTAAGCGACAAGCCCGAAGGGAAAAACCTCCGGGCTTTTGTCGTATTCTGACAAGGTAAATCACTATGCCGACGAGAGAACATTTCTCTTCAAGATTGGGCTTTATGCTCATAGCCGCAGGTTGTGCCATAGGACTTGGCAACGTATGGCGCTTCCCCTTTATTGCAGGTCAGTACGGCGGGGCTTTATTCGTTTTAATCTACTTATTCTTCTTAATAGCCTGCGGAGTTCCGCTGCTTACCATGGAGTTGGCAGTTGGGCGTGCGTCAAGACGCAGTCTTGCAGAATCTTTTGAAGTATTGGAGCAACCTGGATCACGCCTGCATGTGAACAAGTATTGGATGATTTTGGGCAATTACGTGCTCATGTCGTTTTACAGCGTGGTAACCGGTTGGATGCTTTATTACTCCATCAAGGGCTTTACCGGAGAATTCGGAGTGAATACTCCTGCAGATGAGGCCGGCGCTGAATTCATGCACATGTTGGGATCTCCTGCCGACATGCTTATAAACATGATAGCTGTAGTGGCTTTGGGCTTTTGCGTCTGTGCAATGGGGTTGCGCAAGGGGGTTGAGCGCATCACCAAACCGATGATGATTTTGCTTTTCTTGCTACTGATCTTTTTGTCATTGCATTCCGTGACGCTCTCCGGGTTTTCCCAGGGTATCGAGTATTACCTTGCACCGAATTTTGAGATTTTTAAGACCAAACCTTTGACGGAGATCCTCTCTGCAGCCATGGCTCAGGCCTTTTTTACCCTGTCCATAGGTATTGGCGCCATTCAGATTTTTGCAACTTATGCCGGCAATTCGCATACTTTGCTACATGAATCGCTGACCATAGCCGCTTTGGATACCGTGGTGGCACTGCTTTCAGGATTTATTATTTTCCCAGCATGCTTTAGCTACGGGGTACAGCCTGATCAGGGACCGAGCCTTATTTTTGTAACTTTGGTTTCCATTTTCTCGCATATGGAGCACGGTTGGATGTGGGGCGGCTTTTTCTTCATGTTTATGGCGTTTGCATCTTTGTCAACGCTTATTGCCGTATTTGAGAATATCATTGCCATTTGCATGGAGATCTTCAAAACTTCCCGCCGTCGCGCGGTTATGGTCAACTTCTTCGTGATCATCATCATTTCCATGCCGTGTCTTTTAGGATTCAATTATCTTTCCGACGTACACCCTTTAGGCGGAGAAAGTACTTTCCTCGATCTTGAGGATTTCATCATTTCTGACAATATCCTGCCTTTGGGAGCTCTTTTTTACGTGTTGTTCGTGACCTTAAAGCGTGGTTGGGGATTTGACAATTACTTAAAGGAAGCCAATCGCGGTGCAGGAATAAAGATCCCTTACTGGTGTAAAAATTATTTCCGCTTTGTGTTGCCGGTCGTGATCGTAGTGCTCGTAGCCAACTGTTACGTGGCTGTATTCGGAGGGTAAATGACATGAAAACAAAAGATTCAAGGGAGAGTTTTTCCACCCGTCTTGGTTTTTTGCTGATCACAGCAGGCTGTGCCATAGGACTTGGCAATGTCTGGAGATTTCCTTATATCACCGGACAATACGGCGGAGCATTTTTCGTCATCATCTACATAGCCTTTTTGTTGCTTGTAGGCATGCCCATGCTCAGTATAGAGCTGGCGGTGGGACGTGCTTCAAGAAAAAGTCTCGGGGCATCTTTTGAAACGCTGACCCCCGGATCTTCTTTCAGAAAGCACAAATACTGGATGATAGCCGGTAACTACGTGCTCATGTCCTTTTACTCATTGGTAACAGGCTGGATGCTTTATTATGCCGTGAAGGTTTTTTCAGGATCTTTTGGCAGCAATTTGGATCAAGGACAGGCTGCTTCGTACTTCGGCGAAATGCTGAGTATGCCTGGGACCCAGTTTGCATGTACTTTGGCCGTGACCGTCTTTTCCTTCGGCATTTGTGCCATGGGTCTGCGTAAGGGGGTTGAGCGCATCACCAAACCGCTGATGCTTTTACTTTTCGTGCTGCTGTTGGTGCTGGCCGCTCGTTCGTTTACTTTGCCAGGCTTTGCAGAAGGCATGAATTATTATTTAAAGCCCGATTTGGATAATTTGAGTAAGTCCGGTTTGGGACAGACTCTGTCTGCCGCCATGGGACAGGCTTTCTTTACTTTGGGGCTGGGCGTAGGTTCGATTCAGATTTTCGGATCATATATGAAGCGTGATTGTTCGCTTTATTATGAGTCGGTCATGATCACTTTGCTTGATACCTGCGTGGCATTGCTTGCCGGAGTGGTGATTTTTCCTGCCTGCTTTAGTTACGGAATAGAGCCGGGAGCAGGTCCTGGGCTTATCTTTGTAACGCTGGTATCGGTCTTTTCTCATATGGCAGGCGGTGCCGTGTGGGGCGGAGTGTTTTTCCTCTTTATGCTATTTGCCGCAATTTCAACCCTCATAGCCGTATTTGAAAATCTCATAGGAATATCTATGGATCTCTTCGGGATCTCGCGTATCAAAGCCGTAGTTTGCAATTTTGCTGCGGTGATCCTGCTGGGTTTGCCCTGCATGTTGGGGTATAACCTTTTGGCGGATGTTCATCCCATGGGGGGAGACAGCACCATTCTTGACACTTATGATTTCGTGTTAAGTGAAAACATCCTGCCTTTAGGCGCCATGTGTTACGTACTTTACGTGGTTTTAAAACGCGGATGGGGGTTTGATAATTACCTTAAAGAGGTAAATACCGGTCGTGGTATCAAACTTCCGCGTTTTGCCCGCGGATATTACCGCATCGTTTTGCCTGTAGTGATTGTCGCGCTCTTTGCGCAGGGTTACATCGGTATTTTCTGCAAATGATTGATAGGGAGTGATCATGTCAGAACGCAGTCAATTTTCATCCCGGCTTGGTTTTTTACTTATAGCCGCAGGTTGCGCCATAGGACTTGGCAATGTCTGGCGTTTTCCTTATATAACCGGACAATACGGCGGAGCCATCTTCGTATTGCTTTATCTGCTGTTTTTGCTTGGCGTAGGAGTTCCGCTTTTAACCGTGGAACTTGCCATAGGCAGATCTTCCAAACGCTCAATTGCCAAGGCTTTTAATATCTTGGAAACTCCCGGTACCCGTTGGCATCTTAATAAGTTCTGGCTTATTCCCGGAAGTTACATCCTGATGTCCTTCTACGGTCTTATTACCGGATGGTTGCTCTATTACTGCTATAAGTTCGTTACAGGAGGAGTGGAGCAGGGACTAACCCAGGATGTTGCTGCAGCCAATTTTTCCGAGCTTTTGCAAAATCCGCTGACTATGTTCGTGTGCATGAGCACCGTGACGGTGGTATGTTTCGTGATAGTCGCCATGGGAGTGGAGCGCGGTCTTGAGAAGATCACCAAACCTTTGATGCTGTTACTGCTAGCTCTTTTGGTTTTCATGTCGATACGTTCGGTGATGTTGCCGGGATTTTTAGAAGGAATTTCCTATTATTTAAAACCTGACTGGTCAGCGCTTGAAAAACACGGGTTTTTAGAAGCATTGTGGGCAGCCATGGGACAGGCTTTCTTTACTTTAAGTGTAGGACAGGGATCAATTGAGATCTTCGGAACCTATGTAAATCGCAAACATACCTTGGTATCCGAGGCAATTTGGATAGGTCTTCTTGATACATTCGTGGCTCTTTTGGCAGGCTTCGTGATTTTCCCGGCATGCTTTAGTTATGGAGTACAGCCCGATGCAGGTCCTAGCTTGCTGTTCGTTACCATGAATACGGTATTTGCCAACATGGTAGGCGGGGATTTCTGGGGAGCGCTGTTCTTCATGTTCATGCTTATTGCTGCCATGTCTACTTTGATTGCAGTCTATGAAAGCATCATTGCTATTTGCATGGAAGTGTTCGGTATTTCCCGCGTGAAATCGGTTGTTTACAATTTTGTATTTATCATGCTGATTTCCTTGCCGGCATTATTCGGATTTAATTACCTGTCCTTCGTGCATCCTCTCGGGTTTGATACCATTATGGATCTGCAGGATTTCCTAATTTCAAACAATATTCTTCCTCTAGGATCTCTCTTTATGGTGCTCTTTATTACCGCCAAGACCGGCATGCAGTGGAAGAATTACATTGCAGAAGTCAACCTAGGTCAGGGACCTAAAATGTTGTCGTCAACCCCGGTATACTGGTATTTCCATTTGGTATTACCTTTGATTATTGCCGCACTGCTTTTAGTAGGTTATATAAAAATCTTTGGCTAATCCTAAAATATCAAAGAGTTATCTAAGCCTCCCGATGTTAAAATCAGGAGGCTTTTTTTATGGCGGGGAAATATCGATGTTGGATGTATCGGGTAATGCAAAACGTTTTTCATTTGTATTCTTGCTGATGTTTTACATGCTTGCAGTCAGCATGCAGTCGGCTTTTGCTGTTCAGGACAATATCACTGACGGCTTCATAAGTTTTGACGAGCAGTCCGTGGCCAAACGTCAGGCTTATTCCGAGGCTCGCGATCTGGCACGAGCAGGCGATGTCAGGGGAGTTGAGGAATTCAAAAGAGGAATACTTAAGGATTACCCTCTGAACATTTATCTTGATTATTATCTTTTAGCTTCAAACGTTACTGCCGCAAATTATAAAAATGCCCTTAAATTTGTAAAACAAGGCGCAGATCGTGAGTTGGGGTTGCTGGTAAGCGATCTTTATGCGGACATGTCGGGAAGTACGGGAAATTTCGGACGTGTGCTTGAGATCATGGGACAAGATCCCATGCCCGATGCCGATCCGCTTGCGCAGAATGTCAAAGAAAAAGCCCGTTCCTGCCGTTGGCATGAAGCTGCTTTGATGACAGGTAAAGGTGGAAGCGATTCCGTATCGTACGCATCAAGACTTTATGTAAGCGGGAAAAACTATCCTGAGGCCTGCTCAGGACTGATATCGGCCTGGAATTCCAAAGGATATTTAACCCAAGCCGCGGCATCAAGACGTTTGCAGGATCTGCTCGTAAAAAGAAAAGTTTCAAAAGATGAACTTCAGACTACGGCCGCGAATCTTGAAGGAGCAGAGCGTGAAGCGGCAATGCAGGCTGCCGACGTAAGTCAAAATCCTGAAAATTACAACGAAGTTCAATCAAGACGCGGAAGGATCCTTGCATTTGAGCGTTATGCCGCTTTAAATCCTAACGATGCGGCCGCAGTTTTGGATGCTTTTTGCTCTGAAAATAAAGTAAGCACAGTGGAACGTCATGAGCTTTTGAGCATCATTGCCTCAGGAAAGCTCGGTTGGCAAAGTTCTTCTGCTGACGTGAAATGGGTTGATGAGAATTTGCCTGCGGCATTGTGGAGTGACGAGCTTATCGAAAAGCGCTTGCGCAGAGCCATATGGTTTAAACAGTGGAAGTATATCATTCCGCTCGTAGATGCTTTGGGGGCACGGGGACAACGGGAAACCAACTGGATGTATTGGAAAGGACGTGCTCTGCTTAATACCAAACAAAAAGAAGCCGGTATGGCTTTGTTGAAAAAGGCGGCAAAGGACAGATCATTTTTCGGTTTTCTTGCAGCTCAAACTTTGGGACGTCATCCGGTATACGGAAATACCAGCTTAAAGCGTACGGATCCTCTTTCACAGGATCTGTCCTCTGTGCCGGCGGTACAGAGATTTTTTGAGCTTTATGCGTTAAATGATCCGGCAAGGTTTATAGAATGGCGTGAAATTGCCTGCAATACCGACGATGCAACCGCCCTTGCCATGGCGGAGTGGGCCTTGCGTACCGGTAATCATCAGCTGGCCATATCTGCCGTTACCGCGGCAAAACGTTGGGATGCGCTTGATTATCGTTTCCCGCTGTCTTTTTTAAATCTTTATCGTTCGCATGCTCAGACAAGCGGTGTGGCTTTGTCATATCTTTACGGGATCTCAAGACAGGAAAGCATGTTAAATCCTACGGTGCGTTCTCCTGTGGGCGCTGTAGGACTCATGCAGCTTATGCCTTCTACGGCGGCATTGGTTGCCAAAAAGAACGGTTATCGTTACAGAGGAAGCGGATCACTTACCGATCCTGATCTCAACATTCGATTCGGCTCGGCTTATCTGCGCGATCTTTTGGGAAAGTTTTCACAAAACCGCGTGCTTGCTTCGGCAGGTTACAATGCAGGTCCCGGCAGGGTTCTGCGCTGGACTTCTCATGACGGAATAAGGCGTGATGCCGGTATGTATATAGAGAACATACCTTTTCTTGAGACACGCGGCTATGTGCAAAGGGTACTTTTATATGCTGCCATTTATGAGAAATTGCTGACTGGGCGCAATGTTCCGGTGTTAACCGAGCGCGAGCGTAATTTCTCTTATTAAAAAAGTAAGGAGGTATCGCCTCCTTACTCATAGTCTAAAACTACGGGAAGAGCTCCTACTACTTCGTGAGCAGTGTAAAGCTCTTCTAAAAAATTCCTTTCTTCGTCGGTAAGCTTAAATTCGGTTGCCTTGCAGGCATCTTCAAGATGTGATGCCGAGGTGGCCCCGACAATAGGAGAACTCACCCACGGTTTTGCCAAAAGCCAGGCAAGAGCCACCGTTGCCATGGGCAGATCATGCTCTCTGGCAATTTCCTGCACGCGCTCTATGATCGGGAGATCCGAAGCCTTGGCGTGATCATATTTTTGGCGAGAAGTCATGTCGGTATGACTGCGCAAGCTGTCACTGTTCCATTCGGGACGGCTGAGGTGACCGCCTGCAAGCGGACTGTAAGGAGTAAGCGTTACGCCAAATTGTTTGCACACCGGTATGAGTTCGCGTTCGTCCTCACGATAGATCAGATTGTAGTGATTTTGCATGGAAACAAAAGGCGTAAGTCCGTGAGCTTTTGCCAGATTTTGCAGGTTCATGAATTCAAAACCGTATATGGCCGAAGCTCCCAACGCACGGACTTTGCCTTCTTTTACCAGTTCATGCAAAGTCTCCAAGGTTTCAAGCGGAGGAGTTTCATGATCGTAGCGGTGAATGATGTAAAGATCGACATAGTCAGTGCCGAGACGACGCAAAGATCCTTCTATCTCACGACGAATGGCTTTTTGGGAAAGATGCCCCTCGTTAAAGAAGACTTTGGTGGCAATCACTACCTGATCGCGCGGAACGCTGTTTTTGAGTGCTTTGCCCAGGTATTCTTCACTGCTTCCGTGTGAATAAACGTTGGCCGTGTCAAAAAAATTGATGCCGCAGTCAAGAGCTTTTCCCACCAGATCAGACGTACGTTTCTCATCTAAAGTCCAAAGGTGGAAATCTGCCGATGCTTTTCCGAAACTCATGCATCCGGCACAGATCGCCGATACTTTGATCCCGGATGTGCCTATTTCACGAAAAATCATTTGTCCCTCTCTATTTTTTTCTAAACAGCAGTGCGGAGCTTTGTTCAAGTTCTGCAAGGCATTCGTTGTCTACATGTCCTATGAGGAAAAGACCTTTTGAATAGCGAAAATCCTTTTTATAAAAAGCCAAATTTCCCCAGGGTGCGTAGTAGCAGAGATCTCCTCGGTGTGGTTCGTATCCGTCGCTGCCGTCAGTTTCAAGTTTGAAGTCAAGATAGACAATGCGCTCCGTATCTGCGTAATCTTCAAGAGTGATGTTTAAGGGTAACTTTTCCTGAAGAGATCTGGCGGTAACTGATGAATTTACGGTTACGCTGCAAGTCTTGC
>JALEXT010000174.1 GCA_022779845.1 Succinatimonas sp. | reverse complement strand
AAATCGTTATGTGAGAAAAAACGTTGCGTAACTTTGTTGTGATTAAATGTGACTAAGATGTGACTAAATTTTTGACGTCAAATCAAAGGATTGAAAGGACAAAACAGCAAAGGGTTTTGTGTGGTAGTATCTTTGACTAATAGCGGTCACCAAAAAACGATATGTTTCTGGCTAGAATCTCAGCTTTTGATGCGGAAATTTGAAAATGAAATCACTTCCACTTGGGTATTCTGATTTTCCAAGATTAAGACGAGAGCAAGGGATCTATGTCGACAAGACCAGTCTTATTTACGATCTCATCAATAACGGAAGTTTTTATTTTCTCTCCCGTCCTCGGCGTTTTGGAAAAACTTTGTTGCTTTCTGCATTTGATTCGCTGTTTAAGCACGGTCTTAGGGATTTTAAAGGTCTTGAAATAGAAAAGCTGTGGCGTGAAAACAAGACTTACAAAGTGATCAGATTGGATTTTACTGCGTGCAGCGGCTTTGGAAACCCAGAAGAGTTCAAAAATATGTTTGCGGCGCTGTTAAAACGCAGTTGTTTTATCAGCGGATTGCAACTTCCTCATCTGGATCCTGATCTCGGCATAGAAAATGTGCTGGATCAATTCGAAGTCGCCGTCAATGCTTTAGATGACGAGTTGATAGTGCTTCTTATAGATGAATATGACTATCCGCTTAATGTGTGTTTGGATGAGCCGGTACTTTTTAATAAGGTAAGTGCAGAACTTGCCAATTTTTACAGTTGTTTAAAACGTTTAAGCGGACATTTTAAATTCCTTTTTATCACGGGAATATGCAGATATCGCAATTTAAGCGGCTTTACCAGCGGCAACTACATCACTGATATCAGTATGTCACCAAGCTACGGTGCCTTATTAGGTTATACCGACGAAGAACTGCAAAGATATTTCGGGCAACATATAAGCAAAGCAGCATCCGTACTTAAGATCACTCAAAAGGAATGCGTTTTAAGCCTTAAAAAACATTACGACGGTTTTTGTTTTGATCACCTTGCATCAACACATGTATTCGTTCCGTGGTCAACCTTAAGTTTTTTAAACGATCCTGCCAACGGTTTTAGAAACTATTGGTTTGAATCGGCAGGTCACGGTAAAGTAATTTTAAATTACCTTAAAAAACATTCGTTAAAACATCCTGATGAGTATGGTCAGGATCGATTGGTGACTCTAAAGGAGATCTCATCGAGTAAGGAACTTGATGATATCAGCGATGTTGCTCTTTTAAACGAAACGGGTTATCTGACTATTAAAGGTAATGAGGGAAATGACAGACTGATCCTGAATTATCCTAATGCAGAGGTTTCGGATTCCATGGCAACTTTATACATGGAAACCATGTTCGGCGGGCGGATACCTGAGAGTACGGCAAAACTTACGGCCCAGGAGATTTTTCTGCAGAAAAACATTGATGAGATCCTAGACGGGCTGAACAAAGTTTTCTCCTGTGTTGACTATATGAATTACCCGGTCAACAGCGAAGCATCATTGAGATCACACCTGCAAATGTATCTTATCGGCTCTTATATCGGAGTTGATGTCGAGCATCACAATGCATTCGGTCGTTCTGATCTTGAATTTGTCATAAATGACAATTTTTTCGTTATAGAACTTAAGTTTGCACGAAAAGGTGATGACGAAAAAATTCTGCTCAACAAAGCATTAGTACAAATTAGACAAAAGCATTATGGCGATCAACTTTTGGAAAAAAAGAACCAAATAAAAATGGCGCTGGTTTTTTCTGAAAGTAAAAGACAATTTGTACAGGGAAAAATCATTCAAGACTGATTGTTTACTGACAAAGAGCCGACCAATGTCGGAGATCACATTCTGTCATTTGAGCAAGAAAAAGCGTCAGCTAAAGTTCAAAAGGATCCATAGCTAACCTTCTTTCGTTTTTATATATAAAGACGCAAATGAGTTTTAGTTAAAGCAATACATATAATATTTATATATATAAATTTATTATATAGTATTAGCGATCTACAGGTAAAGCGCTGGCGTTTTTTTGCTCCAGCGAACTTTATCTGACAGAAAGTATTGTGAATGTGCATCGAATAGTAAAAGACTCATAGATATGTGATCAACCCTGTTTTTTAAAACATAAGCATTTTTTTTTTATTCATCTGCGCAATAATGTGTCGCGTAATCAACTTTTAATATTCGATATTAAAAGTCCGACAGCCGGATTTTCGCTGTTTGTTCGCACTAATGCTTTCGCTTTTTACGCGAAACAGGAGAGATTTCAAAATGATAAAACAGACTCGCGGTGCAATTAAATTTTTGCTAGCCGATTATCGCGCCGTCCTTAAGTATGCCATGATGGCAGCGGCCGGAATTGCATTGTCATCACCGTCTTACGCTACCAGAATCTTTGATCATGAAATACATAATTATTCAGAATCGACAGATTTTGATGACAGCATCGATGTACAAACAAAA
>JALEXT010000171.1 GCA_022779845.1 Succinatimonas sp. | reverse complement strand
AACGATAAATCGCTTGAAATAGCAAAAATCGTTGAGGGGATCTTAAGCAAAGCCCATGAACTTAAACGAAAGTTAAAAGGACAGATCATGCTTGCTGCGGCCATCAGCTATCAGGATCTTAGTCGTCAGCTGGACTCGCTTGTATATAAAGGCTTTGTCAGTGCCACGGCGCCTGAACATTTAAAGGAAATGTCGCGTTATCTGCAGGCGGCGTTGTTGCGCTTTGAAAAACTTTCCCGCGATTTAAACCGTGATCTCATGCTGACTCGGACCTTAGATGAGGTGCGTGAATATTATAAAAATGCCCAAAGTCGTTACCCCAAGGATTTGATCCCCTCAGATCTTATGAATGTACGTTGGATGATAGAAGAGCTCAGAGTTTCTTATTTTGCTCAGCAATTGGGAGTGAAAGGTCAGGTATCTGATAAACGTGTTATGCATGAAATCGACAGGATCTTAAAAGAAGAGCCGCCGCGACGTTAGTATTTTTGAAAATTGCTGTAAATGATTGAACAAGTTAACAATGATTTGGCAGATGCAAATTCATTTACCAGATCTTTAAAATCCAATTATCTGCTTTTCTTTTGCGCGGGTATGGTGGTGTCGCCGTGGGCTGCCATTGCACCGGTAATAAAACCCCTGCACGAAATGTCAGACGTACTATTTGCCTTAATGTCGCTGTGTTTCGGACTTGGGGCGATGATTGCCATGATTTTTTCAGGAAAGATGGTGATCCTCTTCGGGGTAAAGAAGCTGATGCTTATATGCTATCCACTGTGCGTTGTTTCAATCATCGGTTTTTCATGCAATTTCATCGTCTGGTGGATGACTTATCCTTTGGCTTTTTTGTGGGGAGCAACTCTCGGTGTCTACGAGGTGGCTATCAATGTCCATGCAACCTATTTTGAAGCACGCACCGGCAGAAGATTGCTGAGTTTGTTTACCGCAGTCTATACCGCAGGTTGTATTGCCGCGACCCTGGTTTACCCGTTGATGATGAAAGCAGGAGCAGACATAGAATACATAGCTTCAGGATCAGGAATTGTTGCAGTAATGCTTTTTGCCAAAAGTTACAAAGTACTGATAGATACACACGGACAAAAAGAGCAGAAGAAGGTAAACAATGAAACTCCGGAATTAAGTTCTTGGCTGTTGTTTTGTGCCGGTATGGTGGCCTTTTTTGCTTTATTGGCAGAAGGGGCCGTTTATGACTGGAGCGGGGTTTATCTTTCGACAGATTGTGATCTTCCCGTGGCATATGCATCACTGGGCTTCATGTTTTACGAAGGATCCGCCGGCGTGGTGAGATTTTTCGGTGAAAAACTCACGATGAAACTGGGGGCTGAACGTTTGGTGTGCGGCGGAGCCGCGCTGGCCTTTATTGCTCTTTTATGTTCGGCTTGCTTTAAATACGCACCTTTAGTGATCTTAAGTTTTGCCGCGTTGGGGATGGCTGCAGGCAATATCATGCCGGTGATCATTTCCGAGACCGGGCGCCGCGCGGAGAAAAACAGTGCCAAGGCCATTTCAACCGTAAGTGCCATGGCTTATGCAGGAGTGCTCACGGGACCTGCTTTTTTAGGGGTGATCGCGACGGTGTCTTCATTTGGAACCATATTTTCGACCGTAGCTTTGCTTATGATTTTGATGGGATGGATGGGCAGAATATTTTTGCAGAGCGCTAAGAATTCTTTAAAAAATTGTCGAGAGAATTAGGTACAGTTTTCTTTTTCAGCAGTGTTTTTTGTTAAAATTTCTACCATACAGGTAGCGTTAAAACTGTATTTTGAAGATTTAAGGATCCCATCATGATCGCATTTGATTACACCGTAAAAGATAGAGACGGCATTCATGCCCGTCCTGCAGGAACCATTATCAAAACAGCCAACTTGTTTTCATCTGATATAAAAATCGAGCATAAAGGTCGTACTGAATCTTTAAAAGGCGGAATTTTTGCTCTGCTCGGTATGGGCATACGTTGCGGTGATACCTTGAGGATCAAAGTTGAAGGTATTGATGAAAAGGCGGCTGCCGACGAAATCAAGAAGACTTTTGAAGAAGTTTTGTAGACATTTTAAGCTGCCAAAAATTAAAGCTTCGTGAAGAGCTGTTCACCTATTTTTTGATCAGCTTTTTTAGGATCAGTAATTTTTTGGGATCAGCAATGCAATCCTGAAAAGTCGTTATTGGCAAAGATCTTTTTTACATATATTTTGATGTCTAGTGAGCGCGTAGCAACGTGCACCCATAAAAAGGATAGAATTGCCATGGCTGTTGAAAAAAGAGATTACATCATTCCCTCTGTCCATTTGGCGGAAGTCTATTTTTCTCGCTACAAGGAGCAGGGATATCTTGCTTCCAAAGTCGAACATATAGTACAAGACGGTTTTTATCGTTCAATTGAATTGCCCCCCATAGAAAGCAAAGCAGATCGAAAAAGAATTGAAAGCGCTTTTCGCGTTGAACGATGCCGGGTAGGCAATGTGATCGTGTGGAGCGGACTTTATGCCGATGAACACGGTCTTGACATCAATGCTACCGACGAAAAGGTACGCTTAAAGTCAGTATCCGCATTGAAGACTCTGATAGAGCAGGCGGCAGAATGCGGCGCTGGTAATTTCGGAGTGATCTCAGGACGCGATACCGGTATTTTAGAAAAATCTGATGCTTTCAGGGCTCTTATCAAGAGTTTGACCGAACTTACCGAATTTGCAAAACAATATCGTCAAAATCTGATTTTTGAGCCGGTGGAAAAATTTTCAGGACGCCGGGCTCTTTTGGGTAATACCGAAGAAATCTTGCAACTGTTGCAGATCTTAAAACCTGAGCTTCCGTCGCTTTATTGTTGCTATGACACCTCTCATGCCGCTTTAAACCGCGAGCTTTTGAATGAAGCTTTGGTAAATATGCAAAGCTTTATCGGTAATATTCATCTGTCCAATGCGGTACTTGATCTGCATGATCCTCTTTACGGCGATCGTCATTTGCGTCCAGGATTACCAGGGTTTCTTACTGCTAGGAAAGCAGAAAAGCTTTTGATGCGTGCTTATGAACTGGGACTTAATCTAAAGAACGGACTCATAGTATGCACTGAGCTTAGACAGGAGACGTCTTGCCCTCCTGATCAAGAAGAGCAGGCATTTATTACCGCTACTGATTTTTTAAAGCAGGTAATGCTCGAATTTAATTTGGATGTTTGAGATAAGTTGCAAGTAAAACGTATTGAAAAGCCCGCATCAAGCGGGCTTTTTTAACTTAGTGCATGGAAGTCGGTGCAAGTATTTGCAGTGAGCAGATCTCGGAAGCCTGCTCAGGATTTATATGCAACTCTTCATACTGCTTTAAAGAACATACACGCCGTTGATATTCCTGCATTCTCATACGGGCAGTTTGCATCAGACGCGGTAATTCTGAATTGATCCCGTTCATGGTGTCTACAAGTTGTTGCTGAAGATCCATGATCTCGTTTAAATAGCGTGGCGAAACTTGAGCTTTTGAAACTACAGGCTCTTTTCCTCCTACAGCGTCCATTACCGTCATGGAACGATCCGAGCCTGAGTAAGTGAAGGCTACGCCGCTCATACGTGACGGAGAATTTTTAGGAATTTCAAACATTGAATAGAACAAGTCGCTGGTGTAGTTACCGTCACTGTAGGCGCGCGAGAATTCTTCAGAATAATTAGGGTAAAGCCTGATCATAGCCAATGAATCTTCATCAAAGATGAAATCATAGCTTTCTGCAGTTTTGTAGTCGGTACGGGCAACAGAGAAACCGTTGTCGGGGTTTTTTAAGTCGCATACAAAGAAGGTCTGCTTGTCACCGTCATCACGTCCTGACCACAGTTTTCCCGCGCCCTCTGAGATCCCATAATAGGCTGTCATTCCTCCGTGACCGTCGCCTTCGTACAGTCTCATGCTGTCACGCTCTCCGTCTTTTGAAAAGATCATGAGCAAGCCTAATTTATCTGCGTAGCCGTTTTTACATTCACCGTGCCAAGTAATAACAGGAGGCGTAGCCTGCTGTCCCTGGGTCCAGAGTTTTACCAGACATTTTTCCTTGATATTGGCAGGTTGCACGTAATTTATGTCTAAAGGGAATTTACCTGCAGCCAGATCTCTTTCGTATTCTGCTTCAAGTCTTTTATGATCCTGACTGCAGTATTCGTAAGAAGAAAGATCGGCTTTGATGCTGTTTGAAGATTGCTGACAGCCGGCAACCAATAAAGTTGCAAATACCAGTAAAGTCGCTTTTTGCATAAATGGCTCCGTAAGCTTAAGCCTGAGGCTGATTCATCATCCCGAATACCAAGATCACGATGATAAAACAAAGGATAACTGCCAGTTTCTTTTTAAAGTCGGCTTTGCGTTGTTCTTTGGTTTTTCCTTTGATGTATTTGTTGTAGTAATTTAGTTTGATGTCTTCTGACGGTAAATGCGGATGTTTGGCCGCATCTATATTGCACTCAAGAAACATATTCTCATCGTTCTTCAATGACTCGGTATTCCAAGATGAGAGATCCTGATCAAAAGCTCTGGCTTTGTAAAAAGCATAAGACATATCTTTTACCTTGGAGGTATTCCATGAGGATATATCCTGATTAAAGCTTTCGCATTTGTAGAACATGCCTTTCATAGATTCCACTTTGGAGGTATCGAAAGAGGATATGTCCTGATTGAATTTGCTGCATGAGGCAAACATTACATCCATATTGGTAACGTTTGAAGTATCCCACATGGAGATGTCATGATTGAATTTCACGCAACCTGCGAATGTACCCAACATTTTCTTGACATGGGAAGTATCCCACTTTTCAAGTCCGTCAAAATCGGTGCGTTTGTTGGCTTGGACCTGATTATTGTTATATACGGCGAAGGCATAGGTGAGATCATCAAGATTTGAAATGTCGATGTCTCCTAAGTAAACATTGAAGCTGTTTATAAGTACGCGTAAGGCCAGAGCATCATTCGGGATTATCTTAAAAGTGACGTCGGGGCAACTTAATGCAAAAGCATTGCAGGCATGCTCTCTTAGCTTGTGGTAATCCAAAAGACGTTCTGAGAGCACTTCCAAGATTTTGCTTTCTTCCTGATTGAAGATCTTTGCAAAACGCTCAGAAAGTTCGAAACCAAAATCGGCGGTTTTTATACATAAAGACTGAGCTTCTTTTCTGATTTTTACCGTAACCGAACTGATGACGGTCGGTTCTTTGGTGCTTGGGAAAACATCTTTATATGCTGATAAAAGTTCTTGTGAAGCAGAACTGGAGTCAAAATCAGCGCTAACCTTAAAGGTTGCCGTGACCGTATTGTCATCGGTTTTATCAAAGGTATAGATCCCGCTTTTTTGCGGATCGGAATTTTGGGGAAAGAATACTTTTTGCACCAGTACAAAAAGTTCGGTTTTAAGATCTTTTTTCTTTTTTAAAAAAGCCATGATACTTCCCGTAATCTTTAAAATATGTACGCTTGTCCGCTTAGGTGAGGCTTAGCGCTTAACATCAGTAGAATGATGTGCAGAATACCGCAAAATCTTTGCAATCCCTAGTCTTAAAGCTCAAAATACAACGAATTTCAAAATAGCAGGAATGAAATTATGTCCAAATCAGAGTTTCAGGT
Organism: Succinatimonas sp.; assembly: GCA_022779845.1. Lineage (GTDB taxonomy): Bacteria > Pseudomonadota > Gammaproteobacteria > Enterobacterales > Succinivibrionaceae > Succinivibrio. The sequence continues at coordinate 1,316 of JALEXT010000171.1, read as the reverse complement.
GAATTTTTTTAAAGACGCTTTGGCATTAAGACGCGGGATCATGCCTCTTGTCGTTTTTGTTGCCTTGTCACTTTTAGTATTCACTTTGTCTCGTATCGGTCTTAGCTTATGGTGCGGCAGCAAAGAAATTTCCGGACATTTTTTTGAGATCTTCGTTCAGGGACTGCGCAGCGATTTTTCAATCGTCTGTACCATGTACGCGCCTGCTTTTTTTATTTTGCTGCTTGCAAGCATCCTGCATTTTTGTAAAAAGCCGATCCTTACCGTTGTGTCCTTATATATTGCGCTGGTATTTACCGTGCAGTTGGTGATGGAGTTGGCTACTCCGCCTTTTATCATCGAATATGGGGTAAGACCGAATCATCTTTTCGTTGATTATCTTATTTATCCCAAAGAAGTTATTTCAACTTTAATAGGCGGACATCTTTTTGCCCTGATTTTCTCATTGCTTGCCGCCGTATTTTGTTTTGTCCTGTCCTTTTTATTGGCGCAAAAGCTTTTCAGGCAATATGAAGCTTTAACTTCGGCAAAAGCTTTTGTCTGCTTGTTATTGCTGGCTCTTATCTGTGCTGCAGGAATACGTTCAACTGTGGGACATCGCCCGCTGAATCCTTCCATGCTGAGTTTTTCAAACGATCCTCTGGCCAACGATTTGCCGGTCAATTCTTCTTTTAAAGTTTTTTACGCGTTGCGTCATTACGGAGAGAACGATCTTAACGAAGGACAGCTTTATGCTTATGACGATGATCAACATATATTGAAGGTAGCCCGTTTGATTTCCGCAAGAAATGAACCTGAAAAAACGGATCCTAAATGTCCTTTGAATCAGATCATCAAGCCTAGTGTGCGTCCTCTTGAAAAACGCAATGTGGTAGTGATTTTGGAGGAATCGTTCGGTGCTGATTTTGTACAGTCTTTGGGCGGTTTGCCGCTTACTCCTGAGTTTGAAAAGCTTGCTCGCGAAGGCTGGTTCTTCCGAGGCATGCATGCAGCAGGGCATCGCAGCGTGCGCGGAATTGAAGCAGTGACTGCAAGTTATCCACCTAGTCCTTTGGCCTCGCAGGTAAAGCTTGAGCATGAAACCCCTATGGCAACTCTCATGCAGATTTATAAGAGTCTTGGATATAAGACTTCCTTTATTTACGGCGGTGAAAGTCATTTTGACAATATGCGTACCTATTTTCTCTACAACGGAGCAGAGGAAGTGATCGAGCAAAAGGATTATGAAAATCCTTCGTTCGTAGCGTCCTGGGGGGTAAGCGACGAAGATCTCTTTGACAAAGCGGATGAGCGTTTTTCCAAATGGCATAATGAAG
>JALEXT010000126.1 GCA_022779845.1 Succinatimonas sp. | reverse complement strand
TTTCATTTTCAAAAACTTGCGCATTCTGTCCTCCTATGGCAATGCCTAAAGTTTGACAAACATTCAAGATTTGAAAAGGTACCCTCGGCTGATTTCAGCCTGTTTTGGCGGAGTATTTGTTTTTTCTAAAGTTTTTTGTTTAAACCGCGTTTTTCAAGACCTCGCGTCAATTCCGTCAGCTCCTGCATGGCGCTGTCTCCTCCGCCCATATCCACGTTTGACTGCAAAAAAGCGATGCGTGATAACAAAGGTTTGGTCAAAACCTGCGGCAACAGCCTTGCAAGATAGATGATGCGGTGATTAAGACATCCCGGACGTTCGGAACACTCCTTACCAAGATCCGCCAAAGCCAGTTTTTCATAACAGTCATGCAATTTCGGATCTTCAACCCTTGCAAGCAGAACCGCCGTTGAGATCTTTTCCGTACGTTCCTGCTTTTTAGTGTTTACTACTTTGTTTTCACTGCCTGATGCAATGGACGAAATAAGCTCATCTGCCAGATCTGCTCCGCGTATGTTCAATCTTCTGCATAGGCGCAGAAATTCAGCCAGACCAAAAGGCTCGTATACCAACGCTATGACCGAAGGAAATTGCAGAACAAATGCCATTAAAACTCTTATGGGAGTTGATAACAAAGCATCGGGATCGGCCTTTTCACCCTCGTCATAATTTTGAAAAGGAAAATCCGTTTCGTGATTTTTTTGAGACTCGAGCATCGACCAGGCGCGATCCGAGCTTATGCCGCTTCTTTTGGCAAATTCATCGATACATACCTCAGAAAGAGCATTAACCTGTATGCGTCTTATAAGTTTCATGGCTTCGGCAAAATAAGCCGCGCGACTGTTGGGATCCTGCAGATTGAACAAAGACGCCACATGGGAAATCAAAAACTCAGGATAGCTTTGCGCATCATCCAAATATTTCAAAAAAGCCCCGAGACCTTTTGAACGTACCAATGAATCGGGATCATCTTCAGCCGGAAGAAAGACAAAACTTACTTCGGTGTCTTCACTCAATACCGGAGTCACCGTTTCAAGAGCATGCCAGGCCGCAGCACGTCCTGCGCTGTCACCGTCATAACAGCAGATGAGTTTCTTAGTGTAGCGAAACATCAGTTTGAACTGCTCCTGAGTAGTGGCGGTTCCTAATGATGCCACCGCGCAGGAAAATCCGGCCTGCCGCACCGAGATCACGTCCATGTAACCTTCCACGATCACCAGTCTTGAAGGCCGATTGGTATTGTCGCGCAGGGCTTCATACAACCCGAACAGTTCATTGCGCTTTTTATAGATGGGAGTTTCCTTGGTATTCATGTACTTGGGTTTGTCATCTCCCATGGTGCGTCCGCCGAAACTTATGATCCTCCCCTTACGATCGAAAATGGGGATCATCACGCGGTTTCTGTACATGGAAAAACGACGGCCGTTATTGCCTACAATCAGGCCAAGTTCCGTAAGCAAACGAATTTCCTGCTCGTTTTTACAAATCTTTTCTTCAATAAAATGCCAGCCGTCCGGAGCAAAGCCCAATCTTGCCTTGAGAATGGTTTCCTTGGTCAAACCGCGTTTTTTAGTAAAATACTCAAGTCCCGCCTTACCTTCATCGGAAAACAAAGCCTGCGTAAATGCAGCTGCGCAGCGATCCATGAGCTCATACATGATCTTGAAACGATCCGAGGGATCTTTACGGCCGCCAGCTTCATATTCAACTGGGATCCCGGCAAAGGCTGCCAATTCCTCAACCGCATCGACGAATCCTAAATTTTTATACTTCATGATGAAAGTGAGCGCATCACCGCCGGTATGACAACCGTAACAATAAAACATGTTCTTTGAAGGCGTTACGCTAAAAGACGGGGTCTTTTCATGATGAAAGGGGCAACAACAGGTATAGGACGAACCGTGGCGCGTCAGCTTCAAATACGATCCTATGAGTTTTTCAATTTCAACAGCTGGCAACAGGCGTTCTGAAACAAAGTTTTTGGCAATAAGCGGCATGAGATCCCCCTAAACAGGAAAGTACGTCTATTTTAGCAACAGAAAAAAAGCTTTTAAGCGGAGGTTGGCTGGATCCGCCTGCTTTAGATCGCTTCATTGTTTTGTACAATTAAGGGACAAAAGGAGGATTGACATGAGCACTTTCTGCATAGGCGATCTGCACGGCTGCTACGACGAATTCATGCAGCTTTTGGAGAAAATATCTTTTGACGAACACAAAGACTCACTTTATCTCACCGGAGATTTGATAGGACGCGGCCCCAGACCGCTTGAAACCGTCAATTTCGTGATGAAATACCAAGATTGCATCCATACCGTACTCGGCAATCACGATCTAAATTTTCTTGCAGTACTTTCAAACGAACGCAAGGCCCGTCCCAAAGACAATCTCGAACCATTGCTGAATGCGGAAAATTTAAGCGAGATAGAAAATTTTTTGCTGACGCGTCCGCTCATAAAATTTTGTAAAGAAAAAAATTTTGCCGTCTGTCATGCCGGAATTCATCCGCTTTGGGATCTGCGTACAGCAAAAAAACTGTCAAAAGAAATCTCCGCAGTGCTTGCCAATCCTCTGCAACGCTGCCTTTTACTGCGCAATATGTACCGCGACAATCCTTTCGTCTGGAATGATAATTACCGCGGCATGGTTCGCTGGCGTTACATCGTAAACGTATTTACCCGCATGCGTCTCGTCACCGAAAACCTTGCTTTGGACTACGGCCATTCAAGTGCGTCTCTTGAAGAAGCCAGGGAAGAAAAGCTCTACCCCTGGTTTGATTTCGTTCCGCCTTTGCAAAGACACAGGAAAAACTACAAATTGATCTTCGGGCATTGGGCCGCCTTAAACGCGAAATGTCAGCATGAGAATATAGTCGCGCTTGATACGGGATGTGTATGGGGAGGCAAACTTACGGCCTGGAATGCCCAAGATGGCAAACGAACCAGCGTTCCGTCTGCAGGACATCTGCAACCTTCTGCGAAGATTTGAAAAATGCCGCGTGATTACGCGGCTTTTTCAAATGCACAAGACTAAAGCGTCCGGACCTTTACTACCTTTTTTAAGCAGTAGACATAAGCGCCGAACAGTACTGCGGCTGTTATGGCCCAGGAAATTGGGTAAGTGATCATCAAAGTCTCGTAGTTAGGAGCCGACGGATATACATACCAAAGCCACCACAGACGTTCGCCGCATATGCAGAACATGGCTATGAGCGCAGGAGGCAATGACCATCCGTAACCGCGCATTGAATCGGAAAGAGCCTCAATCATGGCGTTTATGAATTGAAAGCCCATCACGTAAAACACGCGCAGCATGGCTATATCCACCACTGCCTGAGAATTGCTGAAGAATGACAAGAGCCACGGCGATACGAAATATCCGCCTATGCCTACTACCAAAGAAAGCCCCGTGCACCAGCCGAACGACACCCAAAAGATACGGCGGCAACGATTTAAATTGCCGGCGCCGAAATTCTGACCGATAAAGGTGGTGGCAGCCAATCCGAAAGCATTTACGAAGCAATAGAGATTATTTTCAATGGTAAACCCTGCGGCGCTGCCTGCCATGGCATCGGCTCCCAAGGAATTGATCGCCACCTGAAAAATAAGATTGGCTATGCCGAAAACCATGCCCTGAATGCCGGCAGGAAGACCTATGGATACGATCGCACGGGCCTTGCGCCATTCAAATTGCATGAGTTTTTGCAATCTTAACTTAAGTACTCCTTCTTCACGCATCAGCATAAACCACAAAAAAGATGCCGAAAGCATGAAAGAGAGCAAAGTAGCACATGCCACTCCGTTTATTCCCGTATCCAGTACTCCTACGGCCACATAGTTACCCGCAAGATTAAAAGAGCAGGACAAACACAGAGCCCACAGCGGAGTTGCCGTATCTCCCTTTGATCTGAAAAAAGCCGCTTCAAAATTGAATAATGAAATAAAGGGCATGGCAAAGAAATACCACTGCAGATAAACGATGGCCGGCTCGTGTACTTCCTCAGGAACGGCCATAACCTCCACTATCCATGAGGTAGATGCCAATCCCAAGATCATGATCAGAAATCCGACGGCCAAAGCAACCCAGATCCCGGTATACATGGTGTTTGAAGCTTCTTCTTCCTTGCCCTGGCCAAGATATCTGGCCATCACCACGTTGGCACCTATGGACATGCCCACAAACAGCATGACGATGAGGAAGATCACCGAAATACTGTTACCCACGGCCGCCATGTCGTTGCCTGAGGAAAAATGTCCGAGAAAAAACACGTCGGCTGCGTTGTACAACTGCTGCAACATGGAGGTAAGACCAAGAGGCAGAGCAAACAGTACCATTTTGTTCCAGATACTGCCGTGCAGCATATCCATTTCAACTTTCTTTCCCATACTATTCAAGCCTGTTTTAACTTCAATTTTCTTGCTTCATTGGTTTTCGTCTGCATCGCCAGGGCTTCAAGCTCACGATTGCGTTTTTTAACACAACGCAGGTATAACCACATGATAAACGGGCTTACCAATATCCAGGAGACGGGATAGGTGATGAGCAGACACTGAAAATCAGGATGAGCCTTAAATACCGTTATAAGCCACAGCATGCGTTCGCCCACGATAAAAAAAGTCGTGACCAAAGCTGGGGGGAGTGAATACCCGAAACCGCGCATGGCTCCTGACAAAACCTCAAAAGGAACGCAGATCACGTAAAGCAGGATCACCGTATACATTCTGACAAGAGCCAGATCTGCCACCGTTTTGCTGTCGGTGAAAAGCCAAATGAGCCTGTCACCTGCAAACCACACCACGAGAGCCCAAAATATGGTAACCGCAAAATTAAGCGCCATGGCAGAGTGCACCACTTGAGAGCATCTTTGCATGTTTCCTGCACCGTAATTCTGGCTTACGAAGGTGGTTGCAGCCATGCCGAAGGCCATCAGGAAAACATAAATATTAAGCTCGAATACCAAAGCGGCTGCAGAGGCTGCCATAACCTCCGCTCCCAGAGAATTTATCGCTCCCTGTATGACCAGATTGGATATCGAAAAAACCATAGCCTGTACGCCTGCAGGCAACCCGATGAAGATCACGGCTTTGGCTTTGCGTATTTCAAAATGGCACAGCTTTTTTACGTCAAGCTTCAAAACTCCGTTTTCATTTTTAAGCTTTACAAAGAGAAAAACCGCCGAAAAAAGATTGGCTGCGGAAGTTGCCGCGGCAACGCCCGAAATTCCCAGGCCGCACTTTACTGCCGCAAGATCGAGTGCGACGTTAACTGCACTTGCCGCAATCAAAGCCAACAGCGGGGTGGCGGTATTACCGTGAGCGCGAAACAGCGCCGCCTCAAAATTAAAAATGGAAAGAAAGGGCATGCCCGCCATATACCAAATAAGGTAATTTACCGAAAAAGCATGTACGCTAGGCGGTACTCCCATAAGATCGGTAATGACGGCAGCTCCCAATATTACCGGCACGGCGATGATAAGACCGCTGAAAAAAGCCAGAAGCAAAGAAGTGTAAATAGTCAGGTTGGCATTTTTCAGATCACCCTGGCCTATATAGCGGGCCATCACCACATTGGCACCTAATGACAGCCCTACGAACAGACTTACCAGGATCCCGATTATAGGCAGATTGTTCCCCACTGCCGCCATGGCATCGTCGCCTAAAAAACGTCCTAATACCAAGACATCGGTGGTGTTGTAGATCTGCTGCAACAGCGAAGTTAAGGCAAGTTGCAACGAAAAGAACAGGATCTTGTCCCAAAGGCGGCCGTGAAGCATATCCATGCCGCCTGAAAACTTCTTCAGCATTTCATTTCCTGAAAAAAACCAAAGAGCAGGATTAAGGTTGCGCCGATTTAACCGCGCCGCCAAGTCTCAAATTCATATTTAAGGCTGCCTTCGCAGAACTCCTGCACGTCACAGCGCTTAAAGTTCAGATGCTCAAAACGCGGAAAGAAGGTGTCGGCACTAGGAGGAGTCATGTGCACACGGGTAAGATGCAAAACCGAAGCCTTGGGCAAAGCCTCGGCATACAGCGCAGCCCCGCCTATCACCATGACGGAGTTTTCCCGATCCTTGCAAAGATCCAAAGCTTCGTTCAGACTGCTGACCACTGCAACATCCTGATCTTTAAGTCTTAGATCGTTTTTGTCCAGAGTCGAACTTACGATCACGTTGAAACGCCCCGGTAAAACTCTGCCTATGGACTCAAAGGTACGCCTGCCCATGATCACGGGATGCCCCATAGTCACCGCTTTAAAATGCTTGAGATCCGCACTCAGATGCCAGGGGATCCTGCCGTCAACTCCGATGGCAAAATTCTCGGCAACTGCTACGATAATTTCCAAAGAAGGCATATTCCGTCTCTATTTGGTGTAGATGAACTCAGGACCGTCTTCAGGCTCGTCGTCATCATCAGGAGCGGGAGGCTCCTTTACTTCAGGTTCGGTCCAGATAAACTCCTGAGGTTCATGCTGTTCATCGCCTTCTTGCAATTCCCTTGCCTTGACCTCGTCTACGAGATCCTGCAGGGCAAAACACAGCTCTTTGACACCACTTCCTTTCATTCCCGAGATCACGAAGCATTTTTCAGGTTTGTTCTCAAGACCGGCGCAGACGGCTTCAAGCACCTTCTGCACCTCTTCAGGATCAGCAAGATCCGCTTTGTTGATGACAAGCCATCTGGGTTTTTGCCAAAGTTCCTCAGAATACTGCTTAAGCTCCTGCTCTATGGTCTTGGCATTTTTAACTGGATCAGAGCCGTCTGCAGGCAGACATTCAACCAGATGCACCAGCACGCGGCAGCGCAGCAGGTGTTTTAAGAACTTAAAACCCAGTCCTACTCCGGAAGACGCCCCCTCGATAAGTCCTGGGATGTCCTCGATGACAAAGCTGCGCCCCATGGAGGTTTTGACCACTCCCAAGGAAGGAACGATGGTAGTGAAAGGATAATCGGCAACCTTGGGACGAGCAGCCGAGACCTGACGCACCAAAGTAGATTTTCCGGCATTGGGCAGTCCCAGCAAACCTACATCGGAAACCAACAGCAATTCCAACTTGATCTGACGTCTTTCGCCGGGCGTTCCCAAAGTACGCTGACGCGGAGCCTGATTGGTGGCACTCTTAAAATGGGTATTACCGTAACCGCGTCGTCCGCCGCGGGCTACGCAGAATACCTGTCCGTCGCTTTTCATATCGCAGAGCACTTCCCCGGTCCCCATGTCGCTTACGCGGGTACCCACGGGAACTTTCAGGTAAGTATCTTTACCGCGGGCGCCGGTGCAGTCGGCACTGCCGCCGTTTTCGCCGCGCTCTGCCTGATAAGATCTGGTATAGCGATAATCCACCAGAGTATTGAGATTATTGTCGGCTTTAAGATAGATATTTCCGCCGTCACCGCCGTCTCCGCCGTCAGGGCCGCCCCGGGGGATGTATTTTTCGCGTCTGAAGCTTACGATCCCGTTGCCGCCGTCACCGGCTGCCACTCTTACAGAGGCTTCATCAACAAATTTCATAAAAAACTCCGTGTCGGTTCCGCCTGATGGGCGGTCATGCCGTTAAGACACAAAAACCCAGCTTGAATTAAGCTGGGTTCAGAACAACCCCGCTTAACGCGGGATCATTTCCTGCAAAAGGATTACTGCTCGTCGGCAACAACAATTTCGACGAACTTGCGCTGCTGCTTGCCGCGGGTCACGAATGCGACCTTACCGTCGGCTTTAGCAAACAGGGTATCATCCTTGCCGATACCGACATTGGTGCCGGGATGGAAGTGAGTACCGCGCTGACGCACGATGATGGAACCTGCGGAAACAGTCTCACCGGCGTAACGCTTGACGCCTAAACGCTGTGCATTGGAATCGCGGCCGTTACGTACGGAACCGCCAGCTTTTTTATGTGCCATTTGAAATTGCCTCTCAAATTAGCCGGCAATGCCGGTGATCTTAAGGTCGGTGAACCACTGACGGTGGCCGGTAACCTTCTGATGATGTTTACGACGACGGAACTTGACGATCTTGACCTTTTCACCGCCGTGAGCGCCCAGTACCTGAGCGGTAACCTTAGCGCCGTCGATGTAAGGGGTACCAACCTTAATGTTGGTGCCGTCAGAAATCAAAAGAACCTTGTCAAGGTCGATATCAGTACCAGCCTTGGCATCGAGGAGCTCAACGCTGACGACGTCGCCCTCGGAGACCTTGTGCTGCTTGCCGCCGCAAAATACTACTGCGTACATGCTAAAACTCCGGGTATGTTGCAGGAGTCTTCGCTCCCGCAGAAGAATTAATCATTAATGCCCTTTCAGGGCGCTAGTGGGGCAGTATTTTAGCGCGTTAGAGTCACGATTGCAAGATACATTGCAAACGTATAACGCTTATGGCACTCACTGTTTCATGAATGCCTGCCCGCCAAAAATAAACCGAACGAATTTTACCCTGTAAGCGCGTTCAAATCAAGAAAAGCTCACCGCTGATGATAAAATAGCGCACTGTTGATTAGGGGGAACTCATGTCCGATTTCATGCTCCTGACTGCAGACGGCTTGCAACGCGTTGAAAAGCTGCTGTTTAAAACCTTACAGGGCACCCAAGAAGAAGAAAACGTCAATGCAATGTGCATGCACGTGGTACGTGCAGGCGGCAAACGCCTGCGCCCGAGGCTTACTTTGTTAAGCGCTGCCGCTTTATTGCATGATCAAGACGGTAAATTTTCAGATGCCGTTGAAAGACTGGCCGCTGCGGTGGAACTTTTACACACGGCATCGCTAATTCACGACGATGTCATCGACAAAGCATCTTTGCGTCGCGGCTGCAGCACGCTTAATGAAACCGACGGCAATCATGCGGCGGTACTGGCCGGTGATTACATGTTCACCCGCTGTTTCGTCCTGTTGCACGCTTTAAACTGCATGCCTCTTTTCGATTCCATGGCACAGACCGTTTCGGCTTTGGTCACAGGAGAACTTGATCAATTAAAAAGGCAGGGGGATCTCAGCGTCAGTGAGCAGGATTACTGCCGTACCGTTTACTGCAAAACCGGAGCGCTGTTTGAACTTGCCTGCTCGGGATCGGCAATCCTTTTCAAACGCTCAGACGATGAAATCGAAGCCATGAAAAAATACGGCAGACTGTTAGGACAGGGCTTTCAGGTAGCAGATGATCTTCTGGATTATCAAGGCCGCAGCGATAGCACAGGAAAGGACGTGGGAGAAGATCTGGCAGACGGCAGGATCACCTTGCCTTTGATTTTCGCCCTGCGCGATCTTTGCGGCAAGGAACGGGCGGATCTTGAAGACGCTGCAAAATCAGGAGACTTTCTGCGTGTCAGAAAAACTCTTGATGAGATCGGCGCATTGAAAAAAACTCAGGAATTTGCTCTGCAAAGTGCCAAGGAAGCGGCGGCGTCTCTTGAGATTTTGCCAAAATCTCCCTATCGCGACGCTTTATGTGAAATTGCGTTAAAAGCTGCCAGACGTTCTGCCTGATAAATAAAATCCTAAACTACGCAAAAGGCTCCTTACGGAGCCTTTTGTTTTTCTTTAAAGCATAAACGCTTAAGCAAAAGGATCTTCCAAGATTATGGTCTGATTGCGCTCTGGTCCGGTTGACAAAATGGCAACCTTAACTCCTGAAAGTTCCTCCAAGCGGCGCACGTAAGCGCGGGCTTTTTCAGGCAATTCATCCCATGAGGTGATCCCGAAAGTATTGCTCTTCCAGCCGGGCATGGTCTCATATACAGGTTCAACGCCTTCGTAATCAAAAGCAGAAAAAGGAGGAAGCGAGCTTACGCTGCCGTCGGGGAACTTATAGGCTTTGCAGATCTTTACTTCGTCTAAATCATCAAGCACATCAAGTTTCATCAGCGCAAGACCTGACAGCGAATTCAACACGGCACTGCGGTGCATGGCCACGGCATCGAACCATCCGGTACGACGCGGACGTCCGGTCACGGCGCCGAATTCCTTGCCGCGCTGACGTATATGCTCGCCCAAATCGTCATTAAGCTCGGTAGGATAAGGACCGCCGCCGACGCGGGTGGTGTAAACCTTGGCAATGCCAAGCACGTAATCAAGAGCCAGAGGACCGGCACCTGATCCGGTTACGCATCCGCCTGCAGTGGTATTGGATGAGGTAACGTAAGGATAGGTTCCGAAATCGATGTCAAGGAAGGTACCCTGCGCACCTTCAAAGAGGATCTTCTTACCGTCTTTTCTTGAGCGGTCGAGTATGTCAGAAACGTCCGCCACCATCTTCAGCAGGCGTTCGCGATAGCTCATCACGCTCTCCATCACGCTTTCATAGCTCACGGGCTCGGCGTGCAGGTATTCTTTAAGAATGAAGTTGCGGTAATCAAGCAGAGCTTTGAGTTTCTGCTCAAAATAATCCATGTGGAAGAGATCCCCAACGCGCAGACCGCGGCGTGCCACCTTATCCTCATAGCAAGGACCTATACCGCGACCGGTAGTTCCTATGGCTCCTTTGCCGCGGGCTTTTTCAGAAGCCTTATCGATGGCCGGGTGAATTGGTAACAACAAAGAGCAGGAGCCGTTGACGCGGATGCGTTCCTCAGCATCGGTTATTCCGGCCTGACGCAACTCTTCGATTTCCTCAAACAAAGCAACCGGATTGACGACCACACCTGAACCAATGAGGCATTGGCAATCCTTGTGCATGATCCCTGAAGGAACGAGTCTGACTACGACCTTGCGATCACCTACCACCAGAGTATGACCGGCATTGTTTCCGCCCTGACTGCGAACCACCACATTGGCTTGAGAAGTGAGCAGATCGGCGACTTTGCCCTTACCTTCATCGCCCCATTGCGTGCCAAGCACGACTACATTCTTAGGCATTTGTATATCCTCAATTCCCGCGCACGGGATCTCGTTTGAAAAATCGGTGACGGAGAAAAGAAAAAATCCCGCCAAAGACGGGATTTTAACTCATTTATCTCTCGACGGCATGCCTTGTACCGGTTTTACCGTCAAAACTGCCGAAGAACCTGAAGAAATCGTTATCTTTAGGTTTCAAAACCATGACATCGTTTCCGGAGGTCATGGAGTTTTTGTAAGCATCCATAGAACGCATGAACTCAAAGAGCTCCTGATTTCGCGAATAGGCATCGGCATAGATCTTCACGGCCTCGGCATCACCGTCACCGCGCAAAGTACGAGCTGCCTTCTCAGCTTCGGCAATCTTCACGGTCACTTCTCTGTCAGCCTGAGCGCGAATGGCTTCGGCATCCTTGCGACCTTGGGATCTGTGCAGTTTGGCCACGGCGTCACGCTCTGCGCGCATACGCTGATAAATGGAATTAGAGACCTCGGGAGGCAGATTGATCTGCTTGATGCGCACGTCGATGATGCGAACGCCCAAGTCACGGGCAGAAGATCCTATGTCGCGCAGTGCGTTCTGCATCACTTCGTCGCGTTTGGTGGTTCCGAGGGTTGAATTGTCGGAAATTTTCTGACTGTCGAACTCATTTTCAGTACGATCGCTGTCCTGTCCTGAAACGATCTCATGAATGGTCAGACGTCCTATCTGCGAACGCAGGGAATTGTTGATCTTGCGTGACAACAATTCCTCTGCCTGCATACGATTACCGCCTGCAGTAGTAAGGTAATAGGTAGCCGCATCCTCGATCTGCCATTTTACATAGGAATCGATGATCACGTCCTTCTTTTCCGAAGTAACGAAACGGTTGGCACTCTGATCGATGGTCTGAATGCGCGAATCCATGATCTTTACCTTATCGATGAACGGCACTTTAAAATGCAACCCAGGTTGCATGACGTTGAGCGTAGCGTCATCGCTGCGGGTGACTTTTCCAAAACGGGTCACGATGCCTATTGATCCTTCCGATACCACATAGCAGCATTGGAACAGCGCAAACACCACCACGACAAAGGCTACGATGATTAGATTCAGGGTATTGTTTTTCATATTTGTTTACCTCTGTCCGTATCCGTTGCCAGAAAGCGGAGGATATCCGCTCTGACGTCTGTCAGACGGCGATGAAGATTGCTTTTGCCCGGGATCCTGCGAACTCTCCTGCTGTGCTTTCTTCAAAGCTTCCTCACGCAGCTGTTGCAGATCCGCATCGGTACTGCCCGTGCTCTTGCTCTTTTGAGACAACTCGCTAGGCAAAGGCAGATAGATCACCGGAGACGAACCTTCGGGAGTGTCGAGAATGACTTTTCTTGAATTCTGCATCACCTGTTGCATGGTTTCAAAATAAATTCTGCGACGGGTGATCTCAGGTGCTTTTTCATACTCGGGCAAAACCTTGTCAAAACGGGCTACCTCACCTTGGGCATTTAAAACCACCTGTGAACGGTAGGCCTCGGCTTCCTGACGAATTCTCTGTACTCGGCCTTCGGCTTTGGGCAATACTTCGTTTGCATAAGCCTCGGCTTCGCGCTTGTAGCGCTGCTCGTCTTCCTGAGCGCTGATGGCATCGTCAAAAGCAGCTTTCACCTGATCAGGAGCACGCGCCGGCAGGAAGTTGACGTCGACTATGGACAAACCGGTATTGTAAGGTTCAATGATCGAAGTCAGAAGCTCACGGGTATTTTGTCTGACCATCTCACGACCTGAAGTTAAAATATCATCCATGAGCGTGTGGCCTACCACATAACGCAAAGCGCTGTCGGTAGCCTCAAGCAGGGTATGATCAGGATCAACGGTTGAATACAAGTACTTCACCGGATCACTGATGCGGTACTGCACGTCCATCTCGACTATCACCACGTTTTCATCTTGGGTAAGCATGGTGCCTGAGGACTGCAAGGCACGTACCTGTTCGATGTCGACTATATTTACATTGTCGATACCGGGGATCTTCCAGCGCAGGCCCGGATCCACCACGTCGTACATTTTGCCAAAACGCAACACTACTCCGCGTTCGGCTTCTCGCACGGTATAAAACCCTGAAACTATGACTCCTGCCAAAGCCAGTACCAAAGCAAAAGAGGCCATAGATCCGATTTTCATTCCGGAACCCTTACCGCTTCCAAATCCGCTGCCTCTTCTGGATTTGAACTTCTTAAAGAAGTTATTCAAAGTATTGTTCAGCGACTCGATGGGATCATTTGATTTGCCCATATTGCCGCGATCACGACCCCAGGGATCCTTATCTCCGTTATCGGAACCGCCGGAGCCGCCGTTGCCGGGAGCATTCCAGCCCATAAGATTTTGGTTTGTTTCTTTCATTATTTTTCTCAAACGAATTCAGAGTGAATCGAAGTCGAATTCGCGGCTTTTACGCCATGGAATTTTCCCTAAGCAGGAACGCGCAAGCGCACCGCCACTATCCTTGTCGATGCGGGATGCATCAGCTTCCAGCATGCTTACCTCAAGAATATTGTTGCCGTCTTCGTCGTATTTTTCACTCAGCACTGCTTTTTTTGCATAAAGCATGCTGCGTAACCTGCCGTCACGAGGATCTATCTTAACAGTAAAATCACATCTTTCCTTAGCCAAACATTCGGAAACTGCCTGCAAAAGATCATCAAGTCCCTCTGAGGTTTTGGCACTGACGTAAACACGCTCCGGGCGTCCTTCTTCATTTCTTACGATACCGGCTGCGGTATTTTCCAAAAGATCACACTTGTTAAAGACTGTAAGCGTGGGAACTTCTGATGCTCCTACTTCAGCCAAAACGGCATTTACCGCTTTGATGTTGTCATCGCGCCTGGGATCGGCTCCGTCGACTATGTGCAAAATAAGCGAAGCCTGTGCCGTTTCCTCAAGCGTGCTTTTAAAAGCGGCAATGAGATCATGCGGCAGGTGTCTGATAAATCCCACGGTATCGGCAAAGACAGTCGTACCCACGCCTTTTAGCTCCACGGTCCTGAGCGTAGGATCCAAAGTGGCGAAAAGTTTGTCAGCTGCATACACGTCAGCTCCCGTAAGACGGTTGAACAGCGTGGATTTTCCGGCATTGGTATAACCTGCAAAAGACACCACCGGTACTGAGTTTTTCTGACGTTTAAGTCGGTTCTGACCGCGGCGTTTCTCCACGGCCTGCAGATCCTCTTTTACGGCGGCGATGCGTTCGCGCAATGCACGTCTGTCAAGTTCTATCTGCGTTTCACCGGGGCCGCCGCGCAAACCGAAACCGCCCTTTTGTCGCTCGAGGTGAGTCCAGCCGCGCACCAGTCTTGCCTGCTCGTACTGAAGTCTTGCCAGCTCTACCTGCAATTTTCCTTCATAGGTACGGGCTCGCTGAGCAAAAATCAGCAGTATGAGCGCGATGCGATCCATCACGCGCGCCTTAAGCGCTTTTTCAAGGTTACGTTCTTGAGCAGGAGAAAGACGGGAGTTGAAGATCACGGTACCGGCACCGCAGGCGGCGACGGTTGCGGCCACTTCTTCAGTTTTACCGCTGCCGATGAAATAAGCCGGATCCGGAGTATCGCGTTTGCACACTATGCTTTGGGCGATCTCCGCTCCGGCGGTCTGCGCCAACCTTATCAGTTCTTCAAGATCTTCTTGCGACTCAGCCTTGGGAAGTTCTGCATGAACCAGTACGGTCAGCCCCAATTTTTCAATTTGCGGATCCTGCATTTTTAACGGGATCCCTCACTTAAGCCTGATCTTTTGCTTCTTCCTCTTTGGAATTATCCTCCGAGAGCTGTGACATATTGACTGCACGAGTAGGCACTATGGTAGAAATGGCGTGCTTGTAAACCATCTGACTTACCTGATTGCGCAACAGGATCACAAACTGATCAAAAGACTCAACCTGTCCTTGAAGTTTGATGCCGTTGACAAGATAAATCGAAACCTGAACATGCTCACGACGCAGAGCATTCAAAAAAGGATCCTGTAATGACTGTACTTTTGCCATCTTCGTTAACCAAATTTCTAGTAATTTTTAATTTTATTTTGCCCAAACCGCTTAAAACAAGGCAGTAACGATATCCTGATGAAAACCGTACGAAATAACTTGTAAGCAATTCTGTATTGATCACTATACACAAGTTTTGCAAAGGAGAATGAAAAAAGCAGTGAGAAAAAATACTGCCATTTCTCTTTCATTTTTCAAAAACCCTTAAAGCCGTCTTTAAAGCCGTTTCCTCATTTCCCTCTTTTCTCGGGATCAGCACCGTTCGCAAAACATCAGGATTATCTCCAAGACCGCCGCGCAACCAGGTCATCTGATGTTTGGCCAGACGGCACGTGGCAATTAAAGAGCGTTCGCGCATCTCATCATAAGAAAGCGTTCCATCAAGATATTCCCACATCTGCCTATAGCCTACGCAACGCATCGAGGGCATTTGCAAATTGAGATCACCGCGCTCTTTAAGCCGTCTTACTTCATCCTCAAAGCCTGATTTCAGCATGATCTCAAAGCGCTCTTTGATAACCTTTCTTAAGCTTTCACGTCCGTCATCTGGTAAAAGTACGATCTCTTCTCTTAAAAAAGGACATTTGTTTCCTTTGTCTTCGTAGAACGAGCTCATGCTTCTGCCGGTCATGGCAAATACTTCAAGCGCTCTTGAAATTCTTTGTTTATCATTAGGAGCCAGCCTGGCATGGAGTACGGGATCGATGTTACGCAATTTTTCATGCATGGCAGGCCAGCCTTCCTGCTGAGCCTGCTTTGCTATCCTGGCTCGTACCTTTTCATCGGTAACAGGCAGATGCGAGATCCCGTCGCATAACGCTTTGTAATACATCATGGTACCGCCGCAGATCACCGGCAAACGGCCGCGGCTGCAAATCTCCTTTACCAAAGCGGTACAGTCATGCGCAAAACTTGCCGCACTGTAATTTTGTTTGGGATCGATGATGTCTATCAAATGATGCGGACACATCGCCATTTCTTTTGGAGTTGGTTTGGCCGTACCTATGTCCATTCCTTTGTAAATCAAAGCCGAATCAAGGGAAATGATCTCGCAGGGGATTTTACTGGCCACAAAAAGAGCCAAAGCAGTCTTTCCGCTTGCCGTCGGACCTAAAATCACCAAAGCCCTGTCCAAACCTTCTTTCATAGCTTAAAACCTCGCTCCAACTCCAAAGCCGCTTCCCTAACTTTAAGATCGATGCTTACCTCAGCTGAACGCAACATTTCCTCCGAACTGTCATCAAGCAGACAACGAATTTCCTGCAGACTTTTCTCCTCAAAAGGCAAAGCCTCCGCCACGCATGCAGAAAGCGTTTTGGGACAACGTCCTTTTGAAAGTTCGTCAGAAGATGCTATTACGCTCAGACAGCGTATGAGAAACGACGAAAGCTCGGTATTTTCCAAACCGCAAGGTACCGATGAAACCGTGATCTGCTGGCGGGAAAAAGTTATGTCAAATCCGCAGCGTCTGACGTTGTCATTGCAATTTTTCAAAGCTTTGGCAAGCTCTGGGGCACACTTTAAAGAAAAAGGCAAAGAAAGATCCTTTTTTAAAACCCTATCCTGACAAACTGCCTGAGCATAAGCACAGGCCTGTTGTTTTTTAAAAAGTTTGGGAATACAAACTGCCAAGTAACTGCCTTTAAACTTTACCAAGACCGTGTTCTCGGTAAGCGTATCTACAAGCACCGCGCCTGATTGTTTCTTTTCATGATCATCAGCCGGCGATTGCACTTCCTGCTCTGCATCGTTTGTTTCCCTTGGTTTAAAGGAAATATCCTCATCCTGCAGGTTTTCATAAGTTGTCGCCTGCGGTTTGGAGACGGAAATTTTCATCATCGAGGCTTTGGCATGCGAGCGCGTCATGTCTGTAAATGAACGCAGGCGCAAAGCGGTATCATCCGTCACATTCGGGCTTTCGCTTTTTGACAACGGAGAGACGAAAAAACCGTCCCCGTCAGGAAAATCAGGCAAAGAAGGCTGCTCTTCTTTTGAATTTACCGTTTTACCTGCAACGATAGCTTCAAGATCCTGCGGTAAGCCTTCATACTCGGGTACAACAGTCTTGCTTTCAAGATCTCCTAAAAGATCATCTTTTGCCGGCATAAAACGATCAAAGGCGCGCAGCAAAGCCTCCACGATAAGATCATGTACCGCTTTCATGCTGTGAAAACGCACTTCGTCTTTGCGCGGATGTACATTGACATCAGCTTCATGCGGATCACATGCTAAATAAAGTACGCATCGTGCGGCAGCTTGAGATCCGAAAAATTGTGAATAAGCCTCGCGTACGGCATGAGTTACGCTACGATCGGCAATGGGACGGGAATTTAAAAAAAGGAATATCTTTTCCGCGCCGCCTTGAGTTGCATCTCCTGCAGAAAGTGCTACTCCTTCTATGCTCAGCAAAGGATCTTCGCATTTTACCGCCGCACCTTCCTTGGAAAACTCACCGCCTGCTAAGTAGGACATACGTTTTAACTTCTGTCCTTCATCCGCAGCAGCTTTAACTTTAAGCAAAGTTTTTTTATCGGAAATAAGCTCAAATCCTATCTTGGGATGCGCCAAAGCACAACGTACGAAAACATCGCGAATGCGGTTTAACTCGGTGCGATCAGAACGCAGAAAACGTCTTCTTGCAGGAGTATTGAAAAAAAGCTCTCTGGCTTCAACCGTAGTGCCTACCCCGTGCGGACAGGGGATCACCGAAGCTTCCATCTCGGGGCCTTCGCACGTTACGCTGTAACCGTCCGCCTCATCTGCAGTTCTTGAGGTAAGCGTAAGCCTAGTTACCGATGCAATGGACGCCAAAGCCTCGCCGCGAAAGCCCAAAGTGAGGATATTATCAAGATCTTCGGTGCAGGAGATTTTTGAAGTTGCATGAGGTGCCAGTGCCAGGACCAATTCATCACAGGGGATGCCAGAGCCGTTGTCACTTACCCGAATGAGTATGCGCCCTGCTCCTTCTACGAAACATTTTATTTCCGTAGCCCCCGCATCTACAGAATTTTCAAGCAGCTCTTTTACCACGGAGCAGGGACGCTCCACCACTTCGCCTGCAGCTATCTGGTTGGCAAGCTGTACCGATAATCTGCGTATAGTCATTTTTTAGGTACTTTTAAGATCTGTCCTGCATGAACCGTATCCGATTTTAAAGAATTCAAACGTCTTAATTCAGCAACGCTCACATTGTAACGGGCGGCTATTTTTGAAAGATATTCACCCTTTTGCACCGTATGCGTTGTCGTCGACGCAACCGCATTATTCTTTCCGCGGCTGTCGCTGTCGATACGCGATTTCAAATCGTTTAAAGGATTTTTCTCATAATAAGAACGTATGCCCAGAAAAATACGATATGCCATCTGCTTTTGATAATTGGGCTGGTTTAACTGGATCTCTTCATAACGGTTGGACAAGAATCCGGTTTCAATAAGCAGCGAAGGAATATCAGGTGCTTTGAGCACGGCAAGTGAGGCATATACCGGCTTTTTCTTGTGTACCTTGGTAAAACTGCCGATGCTCTTTAAAATTTCCGCGGCCAAATCATAACCTTCGGCACGGGAATTTTGAGATGACATGTCCACCACCATCTCCTCAAGATAAGGATTTCCCTTGGAATTACTGAGCACTTTGCCCGCACCGCCTATGAGTTTGCCTGAAGATCCCGTACGCGTCACCTTGCTGTTTTCACGTTGCGCACGGTTTGAGGACAAAAGCAAAACTTCAGTGCCTCGCGCAGAAGTTGCAGAAGGGGTGGAATTGCAATGTATAGAAATAAGCAAAGCGGCTTTTTTGTTTCTTGCAATTATCGATCGCGTATCAAGATCCACATAACGATCAGATGATCGCGTAAGCACCGCACGCAGACGTTTATCCGTATTGATATACCCTGCCAAAGATTTGGCAATGGCAAGCGTCACGTCTTTTTCCCGTACGCCGCGTTTGCCTTTGGCACCGGGATCTTTGCCGCCGTGTCCCGGGTCAATGGCGATGATGAAAGGTCTGGCAACAGCTTTTACTTCAACTGCTTTAGGGGGGGCTACCGTATCTTTTACTTCTTCAGTCTCCCGCTCCTCTGTATTGGTCACGAAAGTACTTTTGGTTCTGGTCTGAACACTGTTCTTTTTAGCGTAGTCCTGCCTTAACTTTGCCAAAGCCGCGTCGTATTCACGCGCCTGCTTGGGACTCATGGAACGCAGGCCGTCGCTGCCGACGCTTGAATATTTTGCAAACAGTTCGCTTTCAAGCTGTTTTAAACTTTTTCCGCCTGACGACGCCGCAGCTGATGATGAGGACGCAGTCTGTACGTTATTTCCTCCTGCATGGGGAAAATCCACCACCAAACGATGATCGCGATTGCCGTCGCGCGGCGTCAGCATGAAAACCTTGGGAGTACCGCAACGCTGGGACTGCAGAATATAACGTACATCCCGTCCGTCCAAAACCGAACTTGCGCCTGCAAGACAACCGGATGCCGGCTTGGGCATGGACGGGACGGTCTTATAGTTGCTGAGATCTTTAAGCCTTACAATCAGTCTTCCGTCCTTTTGTCTTGCCTGAGCCCATCTGATCTCACCGCTTAGGTCAAACACCACCCGCGTTTTATCCTGATTGGCAAAAGCTCGTACGGATTTTAGGGCGGCCGCTTCGACATTAAGCCAGCACAGGCTCATGCAGACAAGTAAACAGAGACGAAAAAACGTTAGGATTTTCACGGAAAAATCAAAATACCAAGGAAGAGATCACTGCTGTTTTACAGTCAGGCTTTTTTTAATTGCATTTAAACTCTGATCATCAAAGGCTTGTGATTTTATCACAACCGTTCTGCTGTCCTTGCCGTAAATAAATTCAATGCTGACGTCAGGTTCAGGCAGATGTCCCTGCGCTTTTTGCGGCCATTCAATAAGACATAAAGCCGTTTGGGCAAAGAAATCGCGTATGC
This sequence comes from Succinatimonas sp., assembly GCA_022779845.1. Classification (GTDB taxonomy): domain Bacteria; phylum Pseudomonadota; class Gammaproteobacteria; order Enterobacterales; family Succinivibrionaceae; genus Succinivibrio. Next base: position 2,594 of record JALEXT010000126.1, on the reverse strand, counting down.
CCATATATTCAATTTCTTCAGGATCCAACAGCCGGTAAAGATCAAAATGAAAGATATTGATGCAATTTAAGTTATATGACTCGACCAAAGTATAAGTCGGAGATTTCACGTTGCCCTGATACCCAAGACCGCGTAACACCCCCCGCGTAAACGTAGTCTTGCCTGCTCCCAAATCTCCTTCAAGATAAATGCACAAAGCACTTTGGCGTTTGACGGCAAACTCCGTCATTGCCTTTCCCAAAAGAGCGCCGAATTTCTCAGTTGCCTGCTCACCTGCCAGTTCAATCGTGCACTCTGCCATTTACCAGTCTCCTTATATAACCTTCCAAATCAGACGGCAAAGTTCCTGCCGATCCGTATTCTTCTTCTGCCATCTCCCCTGCCTTACCGTGAATACAGGCACCGATTAAAGCAGCCTGCCTTAATGACAATCCGCCTGCTGCCAAAGCCGCAATGATGCCGGTAAGCATATCCCCTGAACCTCCTACGGCCAACGCAGGAGATCCTGAATCTATAACCGTCATGCGATGACGATCGCAGACTACGCTGCCGGCTCCTTTTAAAAGCACCACACCGCCGTAAAGCTGTTGTAACTTGCTTGCAGCCGTAAAACGATCGGCGTTGACAGTTTCCGCGTCGCATCCTAGCAAACGCCCCGCTTCCCCTGGATGCGGAGTAATGATACGGTTTTCCTGAGGCAAGGGCTCTTGGGCACTCATAAGCGACAAAGCATCGGCATCTGCTATACAGTCAACGCCGCTGTCAAAAACCAAGTCCAGCAATTCCCTTGATCTGCGGCTTTTTGAAAGCCCAGGCCCCACCGCAACCGTATCACACCATTGCAATGCAGCCTTTACCGCTTCGTCATCATTAAAATCCGCAGTCATCAGTTCAGGATGTATGCTGTTAATCGCGTTTACGTTAAAAGGATCGGTGGCAATCTTTACCAATCCGGCGCCCGCGCGCAACGCGCCGCAACCTGCCAGGATCGCCGCCCCGCCCATACCGCGGGATCCTGCAATGATCAGCACCCTGCCGTTGTCACCTTTGTTACATGACTTGAATCTTTGGGGCAGCTGCGGCACGATGTCCTCATAGGATGAACGTGTAAGAGGAATTTTCTCAAAACGGGCCAACTCATCCTGATAATCGTCAAGATCGCAACCTAATGCGTCAAAAAGGATTTTTCCCGTGTAATCTACGGCATCTGAGGTAAAAAGCCCTGGTTTTAAAGCCAGCATGCACACGGTACAATCTGCATTTACGCAATTGCCCAAAACCGCACCGGTATCGGCATTCATGCCCGAGGGGCAATCAACGGCTATCACTTTGGCACGCACGCGGTTGATAAACGAGATCCAGTCGCTTACGGGAAAGTGCGGCTCGCTTGAAATTCCCGTCCCCAGCAAAGCATCAATAATGATCCCTGGACGTCCTTCATCAAGCGAAGGCAACATGGTTTCAATCTTGCCGCCGCGGCTTAAGAAATTTCTGCAGGCTCTTGCAGCTTCGCTTTCTTCATGGGGTTCGCCCACGGCAAAAAGCCTGATTCGTGCCCCGCGCTCCAAAAGCAATGATCCTGCAACATATCCGTCGCCGCCGTTATTTCCGCGGCCGCAAAATATCCAAATCTCCGGCTGATCACTTTTTATTTTTTCAGCAGCTCGCACCAAAGCGGCTCCGGCGCGCTCCATCAAATCATAACAGTCACCGCCGTGATTTGCAGCATATGCCGATTCCACGGCTTTTACCGCCGCCGTAAGATATACTTTGACAGGAAGAGCATTCATATTTCACCTCATTAGTTCTTACATTGTAACGGAGTTGATGTTCCGAGAAAAAAGGAAATATTTGATAAAGTTACGACAAGATTCACGGTAGTATGAAGATGGGCAACAGGAGAACATATGTTTTTGAACTTTAACGGTAAAGTCGATCCCGTCTTTCTGCCAACCGGCAAAAGTGGCTTTAGCGAATTAAGATCCGTGAACAAGATCTATGTTGATAAAACAGAAATGATCTGGGCTTTGGCAAGGGACAGCAATTGCTATTTTGTCTCCCGCCCGCGTCGTTTCGGAAAAACCTTGCTTTTAAGTACCTTTGAATCGCTGTTTAAATACGGCTTAAAAGATTTCAAAGGGCTTGCCATAGAAAAACTTTGGACTGACGAGAAGATCTATCCTGTCATCAGGCTTGATTTTTCACAATTATGCAGTGATTTAAACGATCTTAAATCCTTTCAAACAGGCTTTGAGATCCTGCTTAGTGATGCTTTGGCCTCAAACAACTTAGAGTTACCTCCTAAGAAAATGGAAGGTGACAAGCTAAGTTTCCGCTTCAGCAGACTGCTGGAGCAAAATTCTTCAATTTTTCCGGTTCTGCTCATCGATGAATATGACGCTCCGGTAAATTACTGTCTTGACAAGCAGGCATTGTACAAACAAATCAGCAACGAACTTTCGTCTTTTTATGCCATGCTTAAAAGACAAAGTTCCCGTTTTCGCTTCATGTTCGTAACCGGTATTTGCAAATACGGAACCATAGATATTTTTTCATCAGGAAGCTTTATTCAAGATTTAAGCTTAAGCACCAAA
>JALEXT010000124.1 GCA_022779845.1 Succinatimonas sp. | reverse complement strand
TTTCATTTTCAAAAACTTGCGCATTCTGTCCTCCTATGGCAATGCCTAAAGTTTGACAAACATTCAAGATTTGAAAAGGTACCCTCGGCTGATTTCAGCCTGTTTTGGCGGAGTATTTGTTTTTTCTAAAGTTTTTTGTTTTGTTTTTCGTTTTCTATCAGAGTTTCCTGCCTTAGAGTGCAAGAGAAAGCCGTTGATGTATAATGACCTGATAAAATGAGATCTGCATCAAATTTAACCGTAAATTGATTTAATGCATTGACGGTCTTACTGCCCAAAATCAGGAAAAAACCGGACAGGTATTATTTTATTTATCAGTCTGACTGTTTTTTATCCCCAATAGGCAGAAAAGGCTGTTATCCCATTGTAAAAATTTTCGATATGATGCGACATCATGCATATTGAAGATAAACAATCTTAAAACTTCAAGAGTGATCTTGCAGTTTTACTCTGCCTTGTTTAAAAGCAGCATTATTAACGAATTCTGGATTACAAAAGTGACCGACGCCAAGACTGTTGCCATGACACCTTCCCTCAAATTGATACAGGGACCGATTGCCAAACTACCTACTAAATACGGTCAGTTCAACATAACCATATTTCGCGAAAACGACAAACTCGACCATGCCATGATCTTTATGGGAGATCTCACGACAAAAGATCCGGTGCTTTGCCGCATTCATTCTGAATGCCTCACAGGAGACGTGTTCGGATCGTTAAGATGCGACTGCGGATTTCAGCTCTCAGCTGCTTTGCAGGCCATTGCCAAAGAAGGACGCGGTGCTTTGCTTTATATGCGTCAAGAAGGGCGCGGGATCGGCCTTTTTAATAAAATTCGTGCCTACGAATTGCAAGATCAGGGGCTTGACACCGTAGACGCTAATTTACGTCTCGGTTTTGACGCTGACGAACGTCATTACGGGGTATGCGGTCACATGATGAGAGCCATGGGATTTGACCACGTGATCCTGATGACCAATAATCCGGCTAAGATCAACTCCATTACCAAACATCGTATCATCGTAGACGGCCGCAGAGCTCTGGAATACGGTCGCAATACTTTTAACGAAGGATATCTTGATACCAAAGCAGAACGTATGGGACACCTTCTGCATCATCAGGACTGATTTTGAAATTAATCAAAATCAGTTCATCAGATTTCACACATGATAAAAAGCGGCATCGGCCGCTTTTTTTAAATAAGGAAAAAACATGAATAACGGCAGAACTCAAAAAAGTGCCTGGCTTTCCTATTCGAATGACCAAAAGGAAAAATTAGAAAAACTGTGCTGTGATTACATGGATTTTATATCCGAGTGCAAAACAGAACGCGAAAGCGTAAAAACAAGCATTGAAAAAGCACAAGCCCATGGTTACCGCAATATAAAGGATCTTATAGCCAGAGGCGAAAAACTAAAAAGCGGAGACAAAGTTTATGCAGTAAATATGGATAAAGCTTTGGTGCTGTTCCAGCTTGGCAGCGATGCTCTTGAAGATGGTATGAATATTTTGGGAGCTCATATCGATACCTGTCGTCTTGATGTAAAACAAAATCCTCTGTACGAAGACGGAGGCATGGCCTATTTTGATACTCATTATTACGGCGGCATAAAGAAATATCAGTGGGTAACGCTGCCTTTGGCACTGCACGGCGTGGTGATAAAAAAAGACGGCAGTAAACAGGAGATCAATATAGGAGAAAAACCAGAAGATCCCGTATTCTGCGTAAGCGATCTCTTAATTCACCTCGCGCAGGAACAGATGAAAAAAGATGCCGCCACAGTAATTGAAGGCGAAGCCTTAGACATTCTGATAGCCAACCGTCCGTTGGATGACAAAGCCAAAAACGCCGTAAAAGAAAATGTGTTGAAGCTGTTAAAAAATGAATACGGCCTTGAAGAAGACGATTTTCTCTCGGCCGAACTGTGTTTGGTTCCGGCAGGACGCGCTCGTTCTATGGGGTTTGACCAAAGCATGATCTTAGGTTACGGACATGACGATCGCGTTTGTGCTTTTACCTCGCTTCAGGCCATGCTTGAAAATGATACGCCGAAACGAAGCTGCTGTTGCCTGCTTGTCGATAAAGAAGAAATAGGCTCCGTCGGAGCCACCGGCATGAGATCTCGCTTTTTTGAAAATACCTGTGCAGAAATACTGAGTCTTTGCGGTTACAGTCAGGAACTCTCGCTGCGTCGCATGCTGGCCTCATCCACCATGCTTTCATCGGATGTTTCTTCTGCTTTTGATCCATTGTATGCACAGGCTTTTGATAAGAAAAATGTAGCTTATACCGGTCGAGGCATGGTATTTAACAAATTTACCGGAGCACGCGGAAAATCAGGTTCAAACGATGCAAATGCCGAATTTATTGCAAAATTACGCAAAGATCTTGATGATGCCGGCGTAAATTACCAATTTTCGGAACTCGGCAAAGTTGATTTGGGAGGCGGCGGTACCATAGCCTACATCATGAGCCTTTACGGCATGCAAGTAGTAGATTGCGGCGTTCCGGTACTGTCAATGCATGCACCGTGGGAAGTGGTAAGCAAGGCCGACGTATACGAAGCATACTTAGGCTATAAAACTTTCTTAAAGTCTTAAACATTCAAAAAGCCCATCATTAGGTGGGATTTTTCAATCATTTATACTTTCAACGAAAATCGGTAACCGGCTGACTTAGACTTTGTTGAAATTCATCATCAGCAATTTCATATCGGCCGTCATGTTCTTTTAACATGACTTTTTCGTTTCCGCCCAAAAGCGATGAAATCTTTGTAAACGACGCGACCTCATCGGTAAACCATGGTGAACGCTGCTTTAGAGCGGTAACAAAGCTTACCTCTAACATATGATCTCCTTGTCTTGTATAAGATATGATCCTGTCAAGACCTGAAGTTCCTACTCTCAACAACACCCTCCCGTCTTTGGGAGTTACTGCTACGTAATCTTTCATCTCAGGTTTAAATTCCATCAATACCCCGGTAAATTTAAAACGACGATTATAAAAATCGTCTTCAAAAAAAGTACCGCGTTTGATATTAAGAGCTCCTGCTTTTTCTAAAGCGGATCCGTACTCTATCATGTGTTTCCAGCCAGCTTTCTCAGCCGGATGATATTTTTTAGTCTGGTTTTCCTTGGCATCCGGATCTTCGGCAACCAAAGCAAATTCATGCAACTTAGACGGCAAGCCTGGAGCCGTCACGTAAACTTTTTGCAAAGACAAAGCCGAATCCAGCAATTGAGCTATCTGCTCAGTATTGATATCTTTTTCATGTGCACCTACAGCATTCGTTGCGCACAGTATAAAAAAAGCTGCAAATACATTAAGCAAGTTTTTTAAAACACGTTTTGATCTCATAAAAAACATTGTGTTTACCTCTTAACGTTTTTTAGTTAAAAAAGGATCGGACATCATGCGATCAAGCACCAATACTCCTTTATCAACATGTCCTACTCCCAAAAAAGTATCCTTTCCCCACAAAGAAAACTTTACAAGAGGATCATTTCCCAGCGCACCTTCAAAACGGCAATCATCAAGATCTCTTTGACGCATGCCGTGCATAAGCGTCTGAAGACGGTGCTCAGGCAGATAAATCCGCGGTAATCTCCCCATCAACTCACCTGTTGACAGCAACATGGAATCAAGCGACGAATAATCTTTACAGGCTGCGGCTCGATCGCTTAATTGCTGCAATTCGTCAAGAGAAGTCATACGCTCTGGCAATCCTTCGACAAAAGTGCGATGAAGGTAAGTTACGTAAGCTCCGCAACCTAAAAAATTACCTATATCTGCAACCAAGGTACGTATGTATGTACCCTTGGAGCAATACACTTCGATCTTAAAACGATCCTGAGATCGTTCCAAAACTTTGATGGAATAGATCTCCACCTGACGGGAAGGAATTTCAACTTCGCGCCCCGAACGGGCATATTTGTAAAGAGGTTTTCCCGCAACTTTTACAGCCGAATATACAGGAGGGATCTGAGTTATGGTTCCGCAAAAAGCTTTTATTGCATCATCAAGTCTGTCGATACATCCTGAGATCTCCTTTTTTTCTAAGATCTCACCTTCGGCATCACAAGTTGTCGTGGTGATCCCAAGCGTACCTTCTGCAATATATTTTTTTCGCCCTTCCAAAAAGAAAGATGCAAATTTTGCGCTCTCACCCAATAAAACCGGTAATAATCCTGAAGCCAAAGGATCCAATGCTCCGGCATGTCCGCCCTTGTTTGCTCTGAAAATTCCGCGCACGCGCGCCAAAGCAGAAGCTGACGATAGTCCTGAAGGCTTGTTTAAAAGAAAAACACCGCTGACATCACGTTTAGGCATGCGGCTTTGAATATGGCGATATACGGTGCTTTCTGGCACTTAAAACTCCGATCAAAAAAATTAAAACAGCGCCTAGGCGCAAACTCTCTTATTTTAACAAATACCGCCTCGTGTTTTTCGTCACAATTATATCCGGACCGCTTCCGTTACCACATATTTAAAACCGTGCGCACAAAATAAGCTGTAAAGCTCGCTGAATTGACCTCCAAAGACCGTCATCTTATTTTTTAAACGTGTTCTTAATCTGATGACGCCTTATCAATTGAAACTTGCATAAAGTTAATTTTTTTTATACACTTTAACAAGTTCTGTGGGGAACGGTCAGTCCCCGCGTACTTGATTTATGTTTAATTGGTCAGGTCCGGAAGGAAGCAGCCAGGGCATAATTTCAAGGTACCGCGGTGCGGTTGGCAGTTCCCCTACCCCATATTCATGGATCTTTACGGATCTAACATGAACGCCAATCCCTCTTTCTATTCCGATCTGCACGAACTAATCATTTCCGACTATCTCAAAGTTGAGAAATCATCAGTTTTTTTCGAACTGATGCAGGAAATGGAAAATACCAAACCTTTAGCTTCTGCCAATATTTTTTTAATGATCAGACCCCGCGGTTTTGGTCTGTCACTATGTACCGAAGCTTTAAACAGCGTACTTGAACGTACCCGCGATTTCATGCAGGGATTACGTACCCAAGAAGAAAAAGAAAGAGCCGAAGCTCTGCCGCGTCATCATGTGATCCTGCTCAATTTAAAAAAAGTCGCCTCACAAACTCCACTTGAATTTAAAGAACAACTGCTTGCCATGTTGCAACAGTTATATTGGGAACATCATCTGAATTCTGCCATCAGCAATTACACCACTCCCAAAAGTTATTTTGCAGAACTCATTACGGAACTGTCTGAAAGACATCATGAAAAGATCGTGGTGCTAATAGATAACTACGATATTCCCTTCATCATGGCCTCGGCCATGGATGAGCGTTACCGTCCAGAAGCACTGGCTACATACCTTGAAATGCTCAACGTGTTAAAACACGCCGGAGATCGCATTCAGTACGCCTTTTTATCAGGTCACATCAAATTTCGTCTGGCTTCTGAGCTTTCAGAAGGTCTGCCGCTGGTAAGCGATCTATCCTCGTCTGAAAAATACGACACTCTGTTCGGATTTACCAAAGAAGAAGTAAACGATGTTTTTTCGGTACAACTTGGAAAAACAGCCAAAGCACATGGCATTAATCAGAATGAATGCCTTGAGCGTATTTGCTCTTTATACGGAGGCTTTTCGTTTTCAGACAGGTTAATAAAAGTGGTTTGTCCCGTATGTGTAAACCATGTCATGACAAACGGTTTTAAGTTTCTGCCCTACAGTTCAGGCGGAGATTACGCTTTTTTAAGAAAAAGTCTTGAAAACAGCAATGATGCTTTTGACTGGTTATACGACAAGGACGGTCAGGATCCTTTATATGGTGATTCCATCGGACTCTCTCCTCAAGGCAAAGAACTTGGAACATTACTCATCCAATTAGGTTTTGCCACGCGTGACAGCGTGATAAGACATGAACTTGAAGGCTTTTCCACCTGGCGCTACCGTTTTACCTGCCCGAATGAAGATATGCGCAGAACTCTTAAAATATTAAGAGCACAAAAAGATCCGTCATTTGCTTTAGAAGAGATCTTCTTATGACAAACAGTGGCTTATTTTCCGCTTGCGATATCATTCTGAGCGCTGGTGCTGAACACTTCGCCTACGGTTCGAGACGTTGAATAATTCTTTCTCACTCTGGTAAAAGCAGTAGCACTTTGATCATCCACTGTATAGAAACGCGGATTTGCCCTGTCTAAAAAAATCCTTACCACCTGATCAGGACAAAAATCGTAACAAAAGCCCCGACGCACGGCGCCTGCAAAAAATCTTGGCTTTAAAGATCCGGTCTCTTTATACAAAATAGCCGATCGCTGCCAACGACCTGATCCTAAATTAAAAAATTTCGTCTCATCGTATAAGACCACGGCGTACGCCTCGCATACTACAGGTATCCTGTCAGAACGCAGTTTTTTTCGCTTTTTAAGACACCAGCAAAGCCTCAACAGATAAAATCCAAGATATACACATAACAAAGATAGCACCAGCCAAAAGGAATTACCTGAAAACAACAGGTTCAATCCTGAGCAATGCCCGAACCACAACAAAGCCGCAATTGCCAAAGTTACGAGAAAACTTATCCCTAAACCGCGACTGCACACAGTATCGATGACATTAACATCAAAACGTACTCCGCATTTGCGCAAATAGGATCTGAGATAAACGTTGGCCGGAAGTTTGATCGTTCTTTTCACAATGCTGTCTCAAACCAAAAAGCAGGGATTGAAAAAAGGAAAAATCTTTTCAAGAAACAACCTTTTAAAACAAAACCTGTCTAATAAATCTGGGGAATGAAATATTTCAAAGCATACCTTAATTCAACAGCCAACGGTGAACAACTTTAGCAGAAAAAAAATCCCGTCTGCGCTAAGACGGGATCTGCTGCTGGTCAAAAGATTGCTCAGCGCTCTTTTACTTCCTGCCAGAATTGCTGTTCAAGCTTATGGAAAAGTTCCTGACAAGGATCTTCTTTGCTGGCAGTAAGTTTTGACACCGTGACTATAGCCAAAACCGAGAGAATGAATCCTGGTACCAAAGAGTACAAATCCATGATCATGAGATTTTCCTGCACAATCACCACCACGGCTCCGGTAACCATACCGGCAATGCATCCTTTAAGGTTCATATTTTTCCAAAAAAGCGAAAGCACCACCGCAGGTCCGAAAGAGGCACCGAATCCTGCCCACGCATATGAAACAAGAGACAGGATCCCAGAAGTAGGATCAGAGGCAATTGCAAAAGCTATCACAGCCACTAAAAGTAACATACCGCGACCGCACCACACCAATTCGCTCTGGGAGGCGTGTGGTCTTATCAGACGACGGTAAAAATCTGCAGTAAGAGTAGTCGATGCCACTAACAACTGGCAGGATAAAGTACTCATGATGGCTGCCAGGATGGCTGACAATAAAATTCCGGCAATCCACGGAGTAAACAGAGTCTGAGTAATGATTACAAAGATCTTTTCGGGGTTACTGATATCTATTTCAGGATGCAATACGGAAAAAGCATTGCCGAACATACCGATGATAACCGCACCTGCAAGACACAAAATCATCCAGCTGATAGAAATACGGCGGGCTCCGCCCATACCGCGCACGCTCTTTGCTGCCATAAAACGCACGAGAATATGCGGCTGTCCTACATAACCCAATCCCCATCCAGCAAAAGAAATTATTGCCACCCAAGAAATGCCCTTCATGAAACTGAACAGCTCAGGGTTACGTTCATCAACCAGTAATACGGCCGCATTGAATCCGCCGGCTTCGGTAAAAATAAAAATAGGGGTGAGGATCAGGGCAAAAAGCATCAGCGATGCCTGCACGGTATCGGTCCAACTTACGGCGATGAATCCTCCTATAAATACGTAAAGTATGGTGGATACGGCTCCTACCAGCAGAGCATTGCTGTAGTCCATACCGAAAGTCTGCTCAAATAAACGGGCACCTGAAACCATACCTGAAGCGCAGTAAATTACGAAAAAGATCAAAATGATCACGGCTGCCAGTATCGAAGTAATACGATATTTATCGCAAAAACGCGCAGCAAAATAATCAGGAAGGGTCAGAGCATCTGCCGCATTTGCCGTAAACGAACGTAATCTTGCGGCGACAAACTTAAAATTGCACCACTGACCGATGGTAAGACCTATGGCAATCCAAGAAGCAGAAAGCCCTGTAAGATACAATGCTCCCGGCAATCCCATCAGAAGCCAGCCGGACATGTCGGAAGCTCCGGCAGAAAGGGCCGTGACGAATTTGCCAAGACGTCTGCCTCCCAATACATAATCGCTCAGTGACGAGGTTGATTTGGCGGCGATGATGCCGATCACCAACATGCCGAATATATAAACTATGAAAGTTGTGGTTGTGGTAAACATTAAGGTGTCCGTGTAAATTCAAGAGCACAAAGAAGTTTTAAAAGATCTTAACAGAAAAGCCCCGAATAACAATTTTCGGGGCTTTTGCCTGATCAAGGTGCAAAACGGCTTTTAAGAACACATTTTGCCGATTTTGGACAGATTATGACAAATCGCGTAACAAACCTGCAAAACCGTCATTTAAAACCGGGAAGACGAACCCGCTCTTGGCATTGAGATCATTCTTCTCGATATGGAAAGTTACCGCACCGCGCTCACGTTTCCATTGAGCTCTTGAAAGTCTGGTGAAATAACGTACGACGAATTCTTTAAGTTCTGCCCTTGAAAAAGAAACAAATTCTTTCTCCAAAGTATCCAGTATGCGCTTTGGTGCAAAAAGAGCCCCCTGTTGCAACTCATGGATCCTGTCAAGTACTACGTAAGGCATAAGATCACGTTCATCCGTCTGTCCGGGTTTGAGCTCTGCAGTCGGGGCCTGCTTTGCAATGTAATCCATCTGCGGCAGATGCATTCTAACGTTTTCAGAAACTATCAATCCCTCGTCGGCTATGTAACGATTGATCTTTAAGATCCTGCTTTTTGAAATATCGCCTATTGGAGCAATTCCGCCTGCCGTATCGCCGTCCATGGTGCAGTAACCTACGGCATCTTCTGAAGCATTGCAGGTTGTAAGCAGAAGCTTGTTATAACGATTGGCAACCATCCAAATTCCTGGAGCTCTGCAACGAGCCTGAATATTCTGCAAAGTAAGATCATCATGTTCCCAGCTAAGCGGAGAATCAGGAGTAGTGGAATTTACCACCGCAGTATAATCTTTAACCAACTGCGAAATGGACCATTCATAGTGAGTAGCGCCCAATCCTGCAGCCACTTCTTTAGCAGCAGTCCTAGTTACGCTGCCTGACACGTCTGAACCTTGGTAAACAGTTGTGAGAGCCTGAGGCATGATCTCTTTTTTAACATAAGCTTCAGGATCGCCTGAATATTCAGGAAGCTTGAATCCCAAAGGCTCCAATTGAGACCTGAAAGCGTCAAATCCGTTTTCACTCAAAGCAGCGATGAGACCGTAGCAACATGCCGTTGCACATAAGCCGGAGTCGGCACCGCCTGAAAGTGATAATGCAAAGCCGTGTGCTTTGGTTTTAAGCATCCAGTCATAAAGACCAAGAGCTACGGCACGCACGATACGATCATACTCGGGAAGTTCTGGGCTTATCCCGTCATCGGCAGTACAAAGACGGGCACGGCTGAAGGACAGACTCGAAGATGCCGCAACAATTTTTCCGTCACAAGCAGTCACGCTTAATCCGTCATAAATGCTGCTGCCGCCTTCACATCCTAAAAGCGACGTGGTAATAACCGTAGTCTTAAGTACCAAGGACAATGCCGCGGCCGTTACTTCTCTTGTTGAGCGAGAATTCAATTCAAAACGTTCAACCGCGGGAGATACCACCAGATCGCATCCTTCAACATCATGCAGATCGGCTTTGTTAAAATAAACACCGATTTTCACATCCTGCACGTTGAAAACCGACTGCGAGGTATAAGTTTCGGCCCCGAGGACAAACTGCTCAGAGCTTGCCGCCGTAGTAAGATTGCGCACTCTGCCGTCACGACTGTCAGCAAAAGAGCGTACTGCGGCTATGCCTAAAATCTTGCCGCGCGTAAGTATGACGTACGCATCGTAACTGTGCCCGTCTCTTCCCAAGAGCACGGTACCCACGCCCACTGTCAAATTCTCAGGCAGAGAATATTTAAGTGCCAGCACGGCTTTGCCTGCTTCCTGTGCAAATGCCGGCATATTGAATATATCCGCACAGTCATACCCGGTCACACAAAGCTCAGGGAAAGCCACGAATTTAATGCCGCGCTCTTGAGCCTGACGGCATACTTCCAAAATACGGGCACTGTTGCCCTCAATATCAAGCGAAACAGTATTGATCTGTCCTGCTGCAAAAAAAGAGTGATCCATATTCAGAATTCGACCTCTGCTGTGATCCTATGTCTCAAAAGAATAATTCAAAATACCACAAGCCAAGACATAGTGAGAGCAATGCCCTAAAATAGACGCACTTGAACCAATTTTTCTTTTAAAAAAGATTGACGTTTAAGCAGGATTTCTCCCGACAGCTTTTGGCTGTCATTACCTGTTGACAAAAATTATAAAAATCATGCATGTGATCTCTGCAGGGCACAGCCGTCATCTCGGCCCTAATCTTGAAAGCGACGGCGTAAATTTTTGCGTATGGTGCCCAGGAGCCAAGTCCATAGAGCTTTTGCTGTTTAAAACCCCAGAAGACTGTGATCCTGAAGTGATCCTGCTTGAATCAGACATTTTCCGTTCAAGTTATTACTGGCACGTAAAAGTATTGGATCTTAAAGCAGGACAAATCTATGCCTGGCGCATTCGCGAAGCAAAAGATCCTTCTCAACAGGACGTAGTCGTAGGAGCCGTGCTCATAGATCCTTATTCAAAAAGAGTGGTTTACCCCAAGCACTATAAGCGTTACCAAACAGATGACCTAAGAGAAAATTTTAGTACCTGCGCCAAAAGTGCGGTCATAGATATCGACGACTACGATTGGGGAATTGATATACGTCCCGGGATCAGTATGCGCAAAAGCGTGATCTACGAAATGCACGTCAAAGGTTTTACCGCATCTTCTACTTCCGGATTGGACAAAGACATACGCGGCACTTACCGGGGACTTATTCAAAAAATTCCTTATTTGGTGGAGCTTGGGATAACTGCGGTTGAACTGCTTCCTGTCTACCAATTTGACGATCAGGACGCAAAACCCGGGCATCCTAATTACTGGGGATATTCGCCCGTAAGTTTTTTTGCTCCTCATGAGCAATATTCATCAGACAAGAGCCTGTACGGACCGCTCAACGAATTTCGCGATATGGTTCGTGCCCTGCATCGAAATAATATCGAGGTGATCTTGGATGTGGTTTACAACCACACTTCAGAAGGCGATGCTCACGGACCTTGTTATTGTTTCAAAGGTTTTGATACAAGCGCTTATTACATACTCGATGAAAAACATCGCTTTACCAATTACACCGGTTGCGGGAATACTTTCAACGGCAATTCACCAGTAGTACGCGCGCTGATTTTAGACTCGCTCGCCTTCTGGAAAGACAAGATGCATGTCGACGGTTTCCGTTTTGATTTGGCCGCCATTTTATCCCGCGATCAAAACGGTACTCCTCTTGTGCACAGTCCTACGCTTTTGGATATAGATACCAATCATCACCTAGCTGACACAAAACTGATTGCAGAGCCCTGGGATGCAGGCGGTTTGTACGCTTTGGGCAAAATAGCCGGATCAAGATGGCGCGAATGGAACGGTCGTTTCCGCGACGATGTAAGATGCTTCATGCGCGGTGACTGCGCCCTTGTAAACAATTTTGTAAATCGTCTTTTAGGATCTCCTGACATCTACAACGAGCACAAGGTAGATTCCCAAAAAAGTCTCAATTTCATCACCTGTCACGACGGATTTACGCTGTGGGATCTGGTTACTTATACCCAAAAGCGCAATGAGGCTAACGGCGAAAATTCCATGGACGGCAGCAACTCAAACTGCTCGGCTAATTACGGTGTTGAAGGAGAAACTGCCGACGAAGAAATCAACACCGTAAGATTAAGACAATGCAAGAACTTCATGTTTCTCACCCTGATATCTTTCGGAGTACCGATGATACTCATGGGAGACGAAGTATTACGCACTCAAAAAGGCAATAACAACGCCTATTGCCAAGATAACGAACTTAGCTACTTTAACTGGGATGCATTAAAAGATCCCCGTTGCATGGAAATGCTGACTTTTACAAAAGCCGCAGTACGCATGCGGCGTATGTCACTTGCAGGACAGTCCCGTTACACTTCACACGGCACGCAAATGCTAAACCGCGTACTTAGATCCTCATCATTACAGTGGCACGGGGTAAAACCTTTTCAACCGGACTGGTCTGCGCAGTCGCATTCTGTAGGCATGTTGATGTACTCTCAGCCTTCTGGCTATTATATTTACTTCTTTATTAATGCCTGGTGGAACGATCTTGTCATAGAACTTCCTCCGTCTCCTGCCGGCGCGAAAAACAGTTGGTTTCGCATAGTCGACACTCAATCACCTTCAAAGGAGATCCCTTCGGTGTTTGCTGCAAACTGCCAGCGCTCAAACCCCGGGGATATCATCAGGGTCAAAGCGCGTTCGGTGATCATGTTTATAAGCCCGAATTGTTAATTACAAGCAAGAAAAGGATTTGGTATGCCCGCTAAGGAATACACACCAGAAGAAATACAAAAGCGCAAACAACTGCGAAAAAATTTAAGACTGCTGGCACTGGCTGCCGCCTGCTATTATTTTATTTCTGCAGGTTTTTCCTTTTACGAGGATCATCAGGCACAAAAAATAAGAGTAGTCAAAGAAATTGACAACGTTTTTGCATCTCAGCAAGACTTTTCTCTGGTCTTAAATAATGCTTTTAAGGAAAGTCCGCTTTTGTGTGAGAATACCAAGGACGGATTTACCCTTTCCTCCTCTCAAACAGGTGGAAAAATCTCCGCGTTGCTTGAAGACGGGGAAATTTCGGCGCTGAATTTTGAAGCCTTGTTTGATCAAGGATTAAATTTTGCCGATAGCAAACTTTTACGAGCTTTTTTCAAAGCCTGCGAAAACACTACCGACGAAAAAACCGTTTCAAAAATAATAGAGGTGCTGAAATTAGATGAAAAAGATCCTGCAAAACTTATTGACGGCATGGGAGCAGGATCAAAATACTTAAGATATACCCTGACGGTAAAAGACGGCATGATCGACGTA
>JALEXT010000077.1 GCA_022779845.1 Succinatimonas sp. | reverse complement strand
GGGAGGGCTTAAGGTCAATAATCAATGTTTCTTAAATTTCCGTAAAGGAATTCTGAAACATTTTGCGTTCTTCGGATAAATGGTTCTGCCATTCTTGGTGATATACCTGCAGAAAATAAAGCCTGCGCTGTCTTTGGCCATATCAGCCAAATCAGAAGTCTTCATATAAAAGTCCTCTTACATGGCGCAAATGGTCACAGCGTGCTAAAATTCAGGTTGCGAGTCTGATTTTGCACGTCTGCGTTACAAGGCCTGCGCCTTAACCTGTGTAAATCAAAGGATCTTCGTGCTATTGGCGTAGTACGAAGATCCAAATCTCTTAAAGTTCTATATTTTCACTCCTGGGATCCCTCCAAGTTCTCCATTCAAATACATCCTCTTAAGCAGTAACATGCTTGATCATATTATTGATGTCTGTATTTGTGTTGAGAGTTGTAATTTGAACATCAGGATGAGTTGATGCGTAAACTCTGAAAATTTCATCTGCAAAACCTTGCCCGATTTGATCGATCCCTTCAAAATCCAGACAAACATTTTTAAATCTATCAACCCTAGCCATTAAACGTTTCGCTTGTGAACGTGAAACAATTCCTTCATTTTTATATCGCAACAATTTTACAGGGACTAAAGTTTTGGTAAAGCCGCCTTCTGGACTAGCAAACTTGTCATATACTTTTTTCATGTTGCGGGAAGTATTGTTGTTAACTAGCATGTAGACAAGAGTGCCGTGATCAAGTGAAATTTTCTGCTGTTCCAATAGATCAATGGCCATTTGTTCGTTATGTGAAAAGACTAAATCTCCAGATACGATTGCAAAAAAGTTGCAGGCTTTGCTTACAAAAAAGATCCCTTCACCCGAGTGATCTTTAGCGTCAGTTGTCATTTTTCCTTTGGACAATTCAAGTAAAGATTGACGCTCATCAGGAAGCTTTAAGCAATCTTTGATTTTCTTAAAAATTCCTATGCCATTGTCCTGAATAATAATCTTTGTTTGCAATGCATTGAAGTTTAGATAAACACGAACAGAAGAGCCGTTTGAATGACTCATGGCATTGTTAAAAATCTCGCAAAAGGCTGTTTCAAGAATATCTATACAGCCTTTGTTCTGTATGGTTAATAGAGGATCAATGTCTTTTATCCAGATAGCCATTTCATCGCCATTGTCAGGATCTAAGACATTTAAATCATACGTAAAACTTTTAGAAAAGGAGTCGCAAAGACTATAGGAAACACGTTTGCTCTCATTTTTTTTGAGATTAAGGCAATGTTGTTCAACAAGATTGCATACGTGTTTTCGTATGGCGCTTTCTGAAAGATTTAACCCTTTGGATCCTTTATAAATTTCGGCAAAGGACAGAGATGTTTGTTTACCAAACAGGCTCAGGATTGTATTTCTAATTAGTTCGCCTTTCTTTGTAACTTTACTAGTCATAATCTTCACCTTTATAGGTATTTTGTGGAATTATACACGTTAATCAGTTTATTTGTTAAGGATAATTTTATGAAAAGGATTGCATTTCTTCACAACCTCCGCCAGCTTTTAATCAGCCTTGATCAACTGTTGCAGGTCATCATCGGTTGCATCGTTTCGCTGGTTTTGTGGGACCACAGGATCGACGCCGATGAGACTATGAGCGCTTACTGTCACCGTCACAATAAATACTGGTACGGCAGGGCAATGGAGATACTGGTTAATTGTCTGATGTACATTCCTGAGAAACTCATTTACAAGCTCCCGTGGGGGCATTGCAAAAGGGCGTATGAACAGGAATGTAAAGGCGTATATCGGAGAGGTTCTTTTAATTAAGCTGCGTTTCCACAAAATCACACCACTTCTGCATAGCTTCCCGCCTTTCGTCTAAGAGATCTGTACGATTATATGCTTGAACGGTCTGAGTGCCGACAGAGTGAGCAAGGCACAGCTCCGCCACATCAAAAGAGATCTTGTTCTCTGCCATCCATGTACGACCTACAGAGCGGATCCCGTGAGCAGTAAGTTTATCTTTGTAGCCTAAACGTTTTAAGTAAACTCCTAGGCTGTTTTCGGATATGTGACCACTGGCAGATCCTGCTGAATAGAATACATAGTCGTTTCGACGTGGGATATTATCAAGAACAGCTTGTAGTTGCTTACTGATTGGGACGCGGTGAATCCGTTTCATTTTCATTAATTCTGCAGGAACTTCAATGATCCCATCATGGATCCAGCTCCATTTCATGACTGTATATTCTCCCGGTCGTAATAGTGTATACATAGCAACTTTTAAGATCGCCATCATATTGATTGAGGTTCTGGGAGAGTTAAGCGCATTTTGAAAAAAAGATTTAAGCTCAGACGGGTGGATAGCAGGTCTATGTTCTGTTGTCGGACGCCTGAATAGTTTTGAGATTTTTTGCAGTCTTTCTGTATCGATTATTCCTGCATTGTAAGCATAGTCCTCGATCTGCCTAAGCCATATGCAGATACGCTTAATGGTTTCCAATTTTCCTGCTTTTGAAAGCGGTTGCAAGCAGTCCAAGACGTCCATAGGAAGAATTGAGCCGAAAGTTTTGTGTCCAAGTTTTGGAATAACATGATTTTCAAAACGGGAGGAGATATCACGCCAATTCTTGATCTCCGCTTGTTTTAGCGTGAACCAGACATCATAGACTTGCTTAAAAGTTTGCGAGGTAACTTCCTTTTTTCTGGCTTCATCGGAAGTTGTCTCTGTTAATTGCTTAATCAGCATCTTTGCCGTCACGCGCGCTTCACTGATACCGATATCAGGAAAGAGCCCGATAACTTTCTTTTGGATCTTTCCGTTAATGGATTTCTGTAAATACCATGATTTAGATCCGTTAACCCTAATCCTCAAATAAAGACCGTTACCATCTGACAAAGATATCTCTTTACCGTTTTTAGGTTTTGCCGCTCTAGCCTCTGCATATGTGATCATATTTCTGGACACTCCTGTTCCCCAAAAATACCCGGGGAACTGTTCCCAAACTGTTCCCACTACGCTTGATGTGTTTATAGGCTAGTATAGGTTAGAATAGGCTAGAATAAAAAAGATGCTTCTTATCCGTTTGATTTAAAACAGCATTAATATTGGATATTGTGGGCTAGTAAAGGCTGGTGTGGACTAGAATAAAAGTATCTGGCGGTGAGATCGGGATTCGAACCCGAGATACGCGTTAACGTATACACGCTTTCCAGGCGTGCTCCTTCAGCCACTCGGACATCTCACCGTTGTTCAACGGAACGGGAACTATTATAGTTATTTTTTTTTGCTTTTACAAGTATTTTTATTTATTTTTTTGATGTGTTAAATATTAACATGTGAATTCAATGAATTAGACACTTGTATTGAATTTTAGATTGATGCTTTTTTGAATAAAAAGCTTTCCGAAGAATACTTGATACAGTAACTTTTTGATCATGCTGAAGAAAAATGTTTCTCTACGCGAAGTGAATTAAACAATTGCTTTGATCCTCAGCAAGAGGACATATTCTAGGATCCAACCTTGGATAAATAGGGCCACTCTTGCGTACATATGGAACGAGATCAGCGAATTCGTCTAAACAGGTTTGGTATACCCGGGATGGAAAAGGATAATGAACCTGCTCCTGGATGTGAGCTTAAGAGCGAACCTACAATGCTTGGTAATCCTACGCTTAATGCATGGATAAAAAGAGCAGTGAACAGTACAATGCCGGTATCCTGCAGCGTGATCACGTGATCCAATTGTTCAACGGCATAGGTGAGATTTTCCAAAACTCCGAACCCGGCATTACATACAAGGATCATGGTCATAAGTTCCAAAGCCAGCGCAAATACAGTGCGTAAAAAATTCACGGCCAGTTCCCGGGTATAGCTGAAGGCACCGAATCCCAAAACAAATACGCCGCATATGCAAAAAATGTATGCCGTAAGATAAAGCGTTATATATCTGATGGTAACAAGAAACATAACGATATTAAAAATAAGGATCATCGCATGAACGGTGAGCGATGCCGCAATACCTGATACACCGTTGCTTACGGCTTTATTAAGCGCTCTGCCGGTATTGAAGGTTATATCCAGCATTTCCGAGGGACCGACGTTACGGGTATCGGTTATGGATGCCAAAGAGTCTACTATGCTGGCTCCTATTTCACTGCCGTGTGACAGGAGATAGTAAAACATGCCGGTAAGCAGGGTGAGTCTTACGAAGATGGCAAAAAAAGAAGAGATCTCCTCTTGTTTGGTTGCCATGCGTATGCCGTTGGTTACTACGGCTATCCCCAATAAAAGCCAAAACAGTCTTTCCGCTGCTGCCTTGATCGGTGCTGCATAGACTCCGGCTCCTGAAATAAAAGCGTTTGTCACGTAATTTAGCATGCCGTTAGGTGACAGATTCTGAGCCGTGACTTTAAACGAAATAGCAGACAGCACCAAAAACAGCGATAACTTAAAAAATTTAATGCACATGATCAGAAATCCTCAGGTTGAAGTGAGGAGAATGAACTGCAGTTCCGCCTTGCAAGATCTGTTTTGAACCTTCTTCCTGTGCAAGTGCCAAAGTATGGGCACTGGCGGCTTCGTGAGCCTGAATTTTAAGCATGGTGTTGATGCCGTTGGTAAGATCAACCAAGGAAGCTGCTGACGCAGCATTTACTTTTGACAAAGCATCTATTCCGGAACTTAAGCCTTCTGACGAACGGGCTTGAAAAGCAAAAGATTCAAGTTTTCTGATCTGCTCTGAAATAGCTTGTTGCGAGATCTCCGCAGCTTGTACTGCCTGTGTGGCATATTCAACCGAGCGGCTGTCGAGTTTGACGATGGCATCCTTAAATGAGCACCTGTTTTTTTGCGCCGCACACTGACTCCAAGCCTCGGCGCGGTTGAATGAGGCTAAATAAGCGTTGAAATTTCCGTAACTTTGCCATAAAGCCGAGGATGCGTGCAAAAGTCCCAAAGATTTTTCATTAAGAGCATCCACCTCCGCCCAGGTACTGGGATCCGGTTTTAGGTGATCTCTTATGGCCAGATCTTTTGCCGCATTGGTTTTGTTTAAAAGATCGCGGGCGTGCGCGTTATTTTCCTGAGACCATGATCTTAAGGTGTCAAGCTGGGCGTTTAATTTGCTTGAGATATCCTGCAGCAGTCTCGTATCATTTGTATCTGCAAGACAGCAAAGGGGCAAAGCAAGAAAAAGTAATATTAACTGCTTGATTTTTTTCTTCATAAATTTACCTATTAATTTGATGAGAAATCAGGATCACCCCACGGGGCGTTGAAATATATGTCCTTTACAACGCTAACGTTGAAGACGTATCCAGGTTTGACATTTAAGGTCGGGGAGAGATTAAGATTTTTTTCGATGATCTGCCCTAAGGTATTTCCCAAAGATGCCGCGGCAGCACTGCCTAAAGCGTCGCCGTAATGGATGCGTCCTTGAGCATCGTAACCTCGGCTTTGGGTAGAACTGACACCTGCGCTTACGGCTGAGAGCAGCAAGGCAGAGCTTACGATCCCGAAAAGATGATTATCTACATCTGCATCAAAACCGGAGCGTCCGTCCTGACTTTGCCCGGGCATGGCACCGAGGTTAAGAGAACTGCCGTCAGGGAAAAGCAAACGTTTAAAACCTATGAATACCCTTTCCTGTCCGTACCCCGGGGCTGCCTCGTACTCACCCATTACTTTCGTGCCTTTGGGAATGAGTATTTCCCTGCCGTAAACAGAATCAAGAACGTCTACCGTGGTTTGTGCGCTGACTAAGCCCGGCAGATCCGAATTGATTGCAGTAAGCAGCATGGCAGGGATGATACTTCCTTGTCTTAGACACAGAGGTGATTTGAGTTTTTTTACCTGCTTGTCAAGTTCAAAATCGTCTCCTCGGTTAAATACAGCGTAGTCTTCAAGAGTACGAGCAGATTTTCTTTGTTTAGAGCCTTCATATGAAAAGCTGTCTGGTGTCTGGGCGGTTGGGAGGTACCCAGAAGGAATGGTATTTTGTTTTTCCGATGGTTTGTCGAAAATGTCTATTCTCGTCGGCGCCCTGAGTATTTTTGAAAAATCGTCTTTATGTGTTTCTTTAAAAGCAGGGTAGGCAGATTTTGGTTGAACTGAACTTTTTTCAAGATAGGCATCATAATCCTGTTTGAAATTTTTTCCTTCAAGTTCATCTGCATATTCACGAGCCTGTCTGGCCTCCTCACTTAAAACCTGAGCTTTGGCCCTTAGTTCCTCAGGATCGTTTTCAGTATTTTGTACGGCGTCGGTTGCAGGAGATAATTCCTGTTCAAGTGCTGCATGTTCTTTTTCCGCTTCCAGTTGTTTGATCAGTTTGTCTCCTTGAGAGATCATCAAAGCGGTATTGTCAGTAAGTTTTTCCTCTTTTATCGGATCTGCTGTTGGTTCATTTCCCATACTCACATAAGCTGCAACAGCCGTCAGCATCAGCACCAAAAGCAAAAATGCAAGCGGCCATTTGCTTATATGCCCGTTGCGCAAAACGTGATTTCCTCCTTCCATCTTTGCCTCCTAGCCTACAAAACGGATCTCTGCTTGCAATTCGTGCGGAGAGCTGAGTTTTAATTTGGCGTGATGCAATAAACCGTCAACTACGTAATCGTTGCCAAGCAGACGGTAATTGACATTGGCTTCCTGATCTTCATGAAAAAAGCCGCCGTCGGCTATTACGCTTAATACGGGCATGGAGTGCAAGCCGCTCGGCATGGTGATCACGGTACGTTTCCCGTCAAAATAAACATTCAGAGGACAAATCTCCTCATCTCCGGTGATTTCGAAATCTTCGTTGCGTACGCTTTGACTTGATGCCTGATAATTTGTTTTTTTCTCACTGTCGTTTGCCGAGGCGGTATTTTGCTTGCCAAAATTTAACTTAAGGCGTGAGTCGTTGTAAGCGCCGAAACTTCCTTCAGGGTAAATGAAGCGTACCTGCGGCATGTATTCGTCAAGTGAGGATTTTAGACTTAAATGATAGGCCCGCCTGTCAGTGGTGATGAGAAGCGAAGTCTTCAAGGCCGACTCGTAAGGCTTAATGATGAGATGCTCCGTGGCGTTGTCTCCTTGTCCCGACACGGCAGAATCGACGCTCCAGCGAGTAGCATCGCCTATTTGTGCTCCTTTTATATGTTCTCCTGGTTCCATGGCAATATCGCAAAGCTCAAGCACGGCGCAGACTACCGCGTGGTGTCCCTGTCCGTAGTTAAAGACTACTTCGCCAGGGCGAGATGAGACTCCGGATATACCGCGGGCAGTGCTTTTCTCCAAAGATAGCAAGGCCTGAGCCTCCTGTTTTTGCGGCAGGTAACGGTCAGATTGCGAAGCGTAATTATCAAAATCAGTATCAGCCTTGATCCCACAACTGAAAAACAAGGTGAAGAATAAAGTCCAAGGTTTTATATCCATAAGGTTTCCTTAGGTGGCGGTCTAACCAAAAGCCTGAGTTGGCTGCGGCAAGGCTCTGGGACTTAAGCGCAGATCGTTAATTTTTATCCCCAAAGGATTTAATTTAAGAGCCGACAGATCTTGCCCAGGAGTTGCAAGTTCATAGGAGATGCGTGCTCTGAAACAGGCATCGCATCGCTGTTCTTTGCCTTCGCACCAATCTATTTGAAATACTTTGTCGGATATGCGCAAGATACTGTTTACCTGCGCATTTATTTCACCGCGATCCTGTTTTTGAGCTGTGTAAAAACGTTGAACCTCTTCCAAAGCCTGACTGCCGTCTTTGAGTCTTGCAAACACCTTGTGAACCGAATTTACAAACAGATTTTGATCTGAGGTTTTACGCCTGAAATTTTCAATAAAATCGATAAGATCAGATGCCAAAGCCCGTTCCGGGATTGTATTTGCTCCTCGTAAGTCGTCACGGGCGATCACAGCCCCGGATTTGTCCACGGTGATCACATAAGGCACTACGGATAATTGTGAGGAAGCGTGCAAATAACCAAAAAGCGCGATCATGCCGAAGGCAGCTCCGATAAAAGCACAGCTAAGCGGGAGCAGATCCCTTTTGATCTCAGAGCGCAGCAGATTTTCCGCTTCAAGAGCAGATCTGTTTAGGGATTTTTTTTGAATTTTGGGATCTGAATTTTTAGGCAGCATCTTTATCACCGTCAAGAGATCCGGATTTAGCCGTATCAAGCAAAGCTGCAGCTCCGGATTTTGTGAAAACATCAAGTTCTTCTTGAGAAAGCAACAGCCTGAAGCGTGAAAAGTGCCCGGGTTTTTGGATGAATAAATCGCGTTTTGGAATTGCCTGAGCGATGGATCCTATTTGGCTGTCGTTTAATCCAGCGGCAATGTAACGAGGCTTGAAAATTGCCTGAGATGCGTCTGGATTGGGCAGGTAAATTCTGGTTTTTATACAGTCAAATACGGCTTCGGCACAGTGAGTTAAATCAAGATCGGCCAAAGATTGCGTGGCCAATACGACCAGAGTATTGTGCTTGCGCAGGGTTTTTAACCAGGAGATGAGCTCATGGCAAAAGGTTTCATCCTGGAGCATGAGCCACGCTTCATCTAAGATCACGGCTTTGGGATGAATATCCTTTTCGCACTCACGTCTTATCCTGCCTAAAAGATGACGCAAGACGTGAGTGCTTTCGTGCGGTCTTTCAAGTAAAGCTGCGCATTCGAATACGGTAAGTTTTTGCTTAAACCCGGGATCTTCATTTCCGTCCAAGATCCCGCCTCCTGAGCGTTTTAAATGCGGCTCCAGCGCCAGGCAAAGTTCTGATGATCCCGAGCACAGCAACATCAGATCCGATAAAGTCCGTTCTTCATGAGATTTGGTTGCAAGCAGAGCCAAAGCATCGTTGAGACATTTTTCAGCACTTGCAGAAAGTCTCTCCCCGGAGGTTGTGCACAGGGTACGGATAAAATTGCGCGCGCGGGATAAATCTTCGGCATCCTCAAGATAGCGCAGGGGACTTAATGATACGCTTCCGTCCAGCATCACGTGTTCACCTTCAAGTTTTTTGCACAGAACATACAGCGAAAAACCGCGTTCAAATGCCCAGATCTTCATTTCCGAATAACGCATAAGCGAGAGGATTAATGCGTTTAGCAATACGGATTTTCCAGATCCCGGCGGACCTGAAACCAGAGTATTGCCAAGATCGCCTGTGTGCAGATTAAGGAAAAAGGGACTCTCATCAGGAGACAGGGCTTGCAAAAGAGGTTCTTTTTCACGATACAACGGGCAAGGAGCGCTGCTTTCTCCGTGCCACGGGGAAAATATAGGCAGCAGATCAGCAACTGCCGCGCTGTTGATTAAAGGACGTCGTAAATTGTGGGTAAGATCTCCTGGCAAAGATCCTAAAAAAGCCTCGGTCGCATTGACGGTCTCAACGCGTGCGCCAAATCCTAAGTCCTCAATGACACAAACGGCTTGCGCGCAGTTTTTTTCCAAAGTCTTAAGATCTTTTGAAGGGATCACCAATACCTGACTCAAAGCTCCGAAACTTTGGCCGCGGGAACTTAGTGATCCTATGGCTTCATCGATATCATCTATCTGTTTTATGGCATCGCGATCTCCTCCGCTTTGATCCTGTACGTTTAAAATCTGACTTACGAAACCGCGGCGGCGTTGCTCAAAAAATCGTCTTTTACGTTTTAAGGCAAGGGATGATCGCAAATTGTCAAAACAGATAAAACGGCTGGAAAAGCGGCAGGGAAAAGGTAAGGCCGCCACGGCTTCAAGCATGCTCATCGAGGTTTGAGCAGGATAGGAATCGACGCTTACCAAGGCAAGATTACAATCCCCTATGCAGGGGATCTGGCCTGTTTGGAAATCTTTGGTGCAGATCCACGAATCAAGGGGAGCGGAGGTATCATGCGGAGCGGCACATTTTTTTTGAGATCCTTCAAAGCAGGAACGCAGAAAAGACAGCACCGGATCGAATTTATCGTCACCAAGCGCTTGCAAAAGCTTGAGACTTAAGATCTGACTAAAGCATTCGGCAAGTGCGTCGCGCTCTTTAACAAATTCTGTATGCGAGCCCAAATCTTTGTTTTGGGATGACGTGAGCAGAGGATGTTTTACGAGCGTGAAATAAAAACAGGTGTCGATAAGCCCGTGGGAGCGCAGTTCATCGCGGTGAGCTCTGTCAAGCATTGCTCCTGAATCTGATCCTTGATATGCGGGATAATCGCTTAAATCAACCGGTACTCGTACCAGATCAAGCGAGCAGGCCCAATCTCCTCCCATCTTCATGAGGGCATTTTTTAAAATTTCCCTGCAATGCTCAAGCTCCCCGAGGCTCAGGCTGTTTTCGTCCACACCTTTACAGGCATAAACCGACATCATGGCACCGTTTTTAAGTACGATCACTCCGTCCTTTTCCAAAAAAGCCCATTCCAACAGTTGAGAGAGTGCCCGACTTTTTTTAAGGAGATAATTTTTATGAAAGATCATACAAATTATCAGCAGAGCGCATGATGCAAAGATCAGCGCACACGCCAGGCAAAGATATTCAGGTTTCATACCGTCTCCCGGCCTTTAAAGATGTTGTTTTTCAGAATGCGCTCAAAGCCGTCAAGCGACGCCCGGGCTTCGTAATACGGTTTGTAATGCAAATAACGCATGTAGACATGGCGCCACAGCGGATCGCACAGCGCGGCACGGTGCAGGATGACAAAGCCTGATATCAAAAGACTAAGAGCCAATCCCCAGACCAAAGGGGTAGGGGCAGCCACCGATAATGCTGTGCAGATCAGAATTAGCGTCATGATGAGTTCTCTGTCGCAACCTAAGAACAGCCGTCCTCGCTGTAACGATAAAAACACGTGATTTTTTGGTAAAAGCAGGCTTTGTTTCATGAAATTTTTCCCTGTTCTTCGTTTAAGAAAATGCTGAGATCGTTTCTCATGAGTTTTGATTTGTTCAAATCATCGTCGCGTTGATAGCTTGCAACTTCCTGATCGTCGTCTCCTATCGTGGCACCGTTGAAAAAGCGCAACATGAGAGAATTGGCGCCTACCAGCATGGTCATTACCAAGACTAAATAGATAAGAGAACGCATGAAGCGTCCGATCTCGCCTCCTGCAAAAATGAGCGTGGCTCCGCAGGAAACTATTCCTATGAGGGAGACGGAAAAGGCTACGGGGCCGGTGAGCGATTTTTGTAAAGTGGACAGCCAGCTTTCGTAGGGCAACACTCCGGTACCGGTTTCAGAAGCCTGAACTAAGCTTGTGGCAAACAACATTATCAAAACGATGATTTTCTGCATGGTCATACTCCTTAAGCAGATTGGTTGATGAAAATTGATTTAAGAAAGATTTGTTGCAAACTTTAGATCTTGTGAAGTTTTAATGTCTCGACAGAGAAAATCTCCTTTGGCAAATCCTTCTACTTTGGTAATTGAAATAAGGTGTTTTTCAGGTCTTGCGCCGAGCATGGCGATGAGATCCACTGCCTGTACCACCGTAGGTTCTACAAGTTTCGGGGCTTGTGGATGACGGGAAACTAACAAGCTAAGGCGGCGCAGAGCCTGTTTTGGGGATCCTGCATGTAACGTAGCCATAGAGCCTGAATGGCCGGTACTTAATGCATCGATGAGGTCAAGAGCTTCTGCTCCTCTTATTTCTCCCATGATGATGCGGTCGGGACGAAGACGCAGGGATGAACGAACCAGGCGCTCCTGAGGACAGGAAGGTCCTGAATACAGGGCAACGGTGTTATCAAGAGCGCATTTTAATTCCGGGGTGTCTTCGATGGTGATGACGCGTTCTTTTGGGGATATTTCCTGCAGTTTTGCAAGCATTGCCTGCAATATGGTGGTCTTACCGCATCCTGTTTCCCCGCAAATGATCAGCGAACGTTTCTGTTTTAGGATCTCTAGTAAAAGAAGATATTGTTCGTAAGTCAGCATGCCGTTTTTTAATAAATCGTCAAGCGTTCTCTGTGCAAAGCCGTGGTGGCGTATGGAGAAGACTGGATTTTTGGTCAAGGGAGGAAGCAGCCCCTCAAAACGGGCGTCGGTAAACGGCAGTTCGCAACTGATGATGGGAATTT
>JALEXT010000052.1 GCA_022779845.1 Succinatimonas sp. | reverse complement strand
ATACTCACTTTTGTGCTCATCAGGCAAAAGTTCTCTTAATCCTTCCTCAAGCCTTAACCCTATGGTTTTAACGATGGCATTTTTTTCAGGACGTCTGTATTTATGAGCATCAAAAGTAAAATTAGTACAAGCAATGATATTCCCTATGGAATCACACAACGTTCCGTCAAGATCGAAAGCCATAGCCCGGACCGAATCTAAAACTTCTCCGAGCTTATGAACATTAGGTTCTTTTGACACTGTCACTTTCAATCCTTCTTTTCCTGGCCGTCATCATCGGCAGATTTAATACGCAAGGCTTTAACCGCATCTGCCAATTCTTTTGGCAAAGGAGCTTCAATTTTTAGCGTACGTCCGTCAGACGGAGAGAAAAAGGTAATGCGAAACGCGTGCAAAAACATACGTTTTAATCCTATGGATCTTAACCTTTGATTAAATTCACGCGATCCGTATTTTTCATCTCCGCCCACGGGATGCTGAGCATAAGCACAATGAACCCTGATCTGATGGGTTCTTCCGGTATGCGGCATGGCAGCCATCAACGTAGCATCGTCAAGTTGCTCGACTATGTCAAATCCGGTAGAAGAAGGTGCGCCTCGTCTGAAATCAACCTCAACCATACGTTCGCCTGAACGTAATTCATTTCTTATTAGCGGAGCTGAGATCAGATTTTGTTTGCGGTTCCATTTGCCGGGTACCAAAGTCAGATAACGTTTGTGTACGGCCCGCTGTCTGAATTGTTCGTGTAAATTTCTTAAAGCGCTGCGTCTTTTGGCTACTATAAGACAACCTGAGGTTTCCCTGTCCAAACGATGCGCAAGTTCGAGA
The DNA here is from genome assembly GCA_022779845.1 of Succinatimonas sp. Taxonomy (GTDB): domain Bacteria; phylum Pseudomonadota; class Gammaproteobacteria; order Enterobacterales; family Succinivibrionaceae; genus Succinivibrio. The sequence goes on along the minus strand of JALEXT010000052.1, from coordinate 5,854 downwards.
AAACGCTGCTCAGGGCGCAAAGCACGCAAAGCTTCGATAAGTCCGAATTCTATGCCGCTACCACCGTGAGATGCCAAGCCTGCAGGTTTGTCCACCACCATAAGATCATCATCCTCATAAACGATACGAGAAGAAAGATCCTGCACGAGGTGCAACCCTGACGACGGCACGGTAACCGGACCTTTGGTTACGGTTACAGGAGGAATGCGGATCACATCACCTGATTGCAATTTATAAGAAGGCTGAACTCTGCCTTTGTTTACTCTGACTTCTCCGCGGCGCAAGATGCGGTAAATAAGCGATCTGGGAACTCCCCTTAAAATGCGCGCAAGATAATTATCAAGACGCTGACCTGCATCGTCATCGGTCACGTTTTTAAAACTCACACCCTCACGAACGGTGTTTTCATTTACTGGCGGTTGCATGTAAGACCTCATAAAATCACGTCATATATTCTAACAGTATGCAAGCTGTTGCCTGAAGTCATACTTTTAAACATGCTCAAATAAGCATTCTGCAAAGAATCGATGCGAACGTTCTTAAAACAGTCAGCACGCTTGTGCTAAAATGGTAAAGATTGGAGATCCGCGAGGCATGATATTGCCCGCAGCTGTCCCGTCAAGATGCACATCTATCGTTTCTGGGGGTTTTTGTGGTCAAAACCGCAATTCTGGCTCTCGCAGACGGCACTGTTTTCAGGGGCAAAGCTTTCGGCGCTGAAAACGTCACCACTGTCGGCGAAGTCGTATTTAACACATCCATGACAGGCTATCAGGAAATTCTCACCGATCCTTCTTACGCCAGCCAATTGGTAACACTCACCTACCCGCATATAGGCAATTACGGCACCAATGATGAAGACGTTGAGTCTCAACAGATCTTTGCCATGGGGCTTATCATCAGAGATCTGCCGATCATTGCTTCAAATTTCCGCAGCACCAAAACGCTGAGCGATTTTTTAAAAGATCACGATAAACCGGGCATATACGGTATTGATACCCGTATGCTTACGAGGATCCTGCGAGACAAAGGTGCACAAAACGGCTGTCTTACCACTGATCCTGCCGTAAGTGCAGAAGAAGCGGTAAAGAAAGCTCAGAAATTTGCCGGACTAAAAGGAATGGACTTGGCTCAGGTTGTAACTTGTCAATCAAGATATACCTGGAACGAAGGCACCTGGCAGTTAGGACAGGGATACGTCAAGAACTCCAGAACCGAATTCTCAGTAGTAGCCTACGATTTCGGTGTCAAACGTAATATTCTGCGTCTTTTGGCAGACAGAGGATGCAAAATAACCGTGGTCCCTGCAAAAACTCCGGCTTCTGAAGTTTTAGCCATGAATCCTGACGGAATTTTCCTGTCAAACGGCCCAGGAGATCCCGAACCTTGTACTTATGCTCAAGAAGCAATTACCGAATTCTTAAAGGCTAAAGTTCCCGTTTTCGGTATCTGCCTTGGTCACCAGCTCTTAAGCTTGGCTTCAGGAGCCAAAACCATCAAGATGAAATGCGGACACCACGGTGCTAACCATCCTGTAAAAGAGCTTGCCACAGGTCGCGTATTCATCACCTCGCAAAACCACGGATTTGCCGTTGATAAGGACAGTCTGCCTCCTGTACTTAAAGCCACCTATGTGTCGCTTTTTGACGGAACCTTACAAGGAGTGGAACGTACCGACTGCCCTGCTTTCAGCTTCCAAGGTCACCCTGAAGCAAGCCCCGGTCCTCACGATCCTCAAGGCCTCTTCGATCACTTCATCGAACTTATGCGTGCATACCGTCAGCAGGATTAGGAGCAAAGAATGCCAAAGCGTACAGATATCAAAACCGTTTTAATCTTGGGCGCAGGTCCTATCGTCATAGGACAGGCCTGCGAATTCGATTATTCCGGTACTCAGGCCTGCCGCGCGCTGCGTGAGGAAGGCTATAAGGTGGTATTGGTCAATTCAAATCCGGCTACCATCATGACCGATCCGGATCTGGCTGACGTAACCTATATCGAGCCTATCCACTGGAAAGTGGTGGAACACATCATCGAGAAAGAGCGTCCCGATGCCCTGCTCCCCACCATGGGCGGTCAGACTGCATTAAACTGTGCATTGGATCTGGAAAAACACGGAGTGCTTGCAAAATATGGCGTTGAAATGATTGGTGCCAAAGCTGACGCCATCGACAAAGCCGAAAACCGTGAGCGTTTTGACGAGGCTATGAAAAAGATTGGTCTCGAATGCCCGCGTGCCGGTATTGCCCACTCCATGGATGAAGCTTGGGAAGTACAGCATAAAGTAGGATTTCCCTGCATCATCAGACCGTCTTTTACCATGGGCGGAACAGGCGGTGGTATTGCCTACAACCCCGAAGAATTCGAGAACATCTGCAACAAAGGTTTGGAACTCTCTCCTACCCATGAACTGCTCATCGATGAATCGTTGATAGGATGGAAAGAATTCGAGATGGAAGTGGTGCGTGATCGCAAAGACAACTGCATCATCGTCTGCTCCATTGAAAACCTTGATCCTATGGGTATTCACACCGGCGATTCCATTACCGTAGCCCCTGCCCAGACCCTGACTGACAAGGAATACCAGATCATGCGTGATGCGGCTATGGCCGTTTTACGCGAAATTGGTGTTGAAACCGGCGGTTCCAACGTACAATTCGGTATCAACCCCAAAAACGGGCGTATGGTCATCATTGAGATGAATCCACGTGTTTCCCGTTCTTCGGCTTTGGCTTCAAAAGCTACCGGCTTCCCGATTGCAAAGATCGCCGCCAAACTTGCCGTAGGTTATACTCTCGATGAATTAGGCAACGATATCACCGGAGACGCAACTCCTGCATCGTTCGAACCTACTTTAGACTACGTGGTCACGAAAGTACCGCGCTTTAACTTTGAAAAATTCCCAGGATCCGACGATCGCCTTACCACCCAGATGAAATCTGTAGGTGAGGTTATGGCCATCGGTCGTACTTTCCAGGAATCATTGCAAAAAGCCCTGCGCGGTCTTGAAACCGGTAAATGCGGACTTGAACCGCGTCTTAATATGAAAGATGCCGGTGCCCGCAATAAACTTATCCACGAGCTCGAAAATGCCGGTGCGCACCGCATCTGGTACGTGGGTGATGCATTCCGTCTTGGTCTTACCGTTGACGAAGTCTTCGGATATACCCACATCGATCCGTGGTTCCTAGTCCAAATCAAAGAACTCATCGATATCGAAATAGGTCTTGACGGACGCACCTTAAAATCTATCGATGCAACCGAGATGCGTGATCTGAAATCACGCGGTTTCTCCGATAAACGTCTTGCCGCGCTTTTACACACCACAGAAGACAAAGTACGTGCCCGTCGCTGGTTACACGAGGTTTATCCTACCTACAAGCGTGTGGATACCTGTGCTGCCGAATTCCCCACCTCGACTGCTTACATGTATTCAACATACGAGCAGGAAGATGAAGCAAGACCTTCTGACAAACACAAGATCGTCGTTTTAGGCGGCGGTCCTAACCGTATCGGCCAGGGTATCGAATTTGACTACTGCTGTGTGCACGCAGCCATGGTTCTGCGCGAAGACGGCTACGAGACCATCATGGTCAACTGCAACCCTGAAACCGTATCCACCGACTACGACGTTTCCGATCGTTTGTATTTTGAACCGGTAACCTTAGAAGACGTGCTTGAAATCTGCCGTACGGAAAAGCCTGACGGAGTTATCGTCCAGTTCGGCGGTCAGACACCGCTCAAACTTGCCAAAAAGCTTGAGCAGGAAGGAGTAAAAGTTATCGGAACCAGTCCTGACGACATCGACAGAGCTGAAGATCGCAAACTTTTCCAGGAAATTGTCAATCGTCTTAAACTTTTGCAACCTCGTAACGCCACGGCCATGTCCCTGACTCAAGCCGTAGCTGCTGCAGAAGAGATCGGCTATCCTTTGGTTGTACGCCCTTCATATGTGTTGGGCGGACGCGCAATGGAAGTCGTGTACGACGAACACGATTTAAGGCATTACTTCAAAGAAGCCGTTAAAGTTTCCAACAAGAGCCCCGTGCTTTTGGATAAATTCCTCGATCACGCCACGGAAATAGACGTCGATGCCGTTGCCGACGGTACCGATGTGGTCATAGGCGGTATCATGGAACACGTCGAAGAGTGCGGTGTGCACTCAGGCGACGCTTCATGCGTATTACCTCCTTGGCATATCTCCGAGGAAATGATTGCAGAACTTACCCGCATTTCCAAAGAATTGGCACTTGCGCTGAACGTCAAAGGACTTATGAACGTACAGCTGGCCATACGCGAAAACAAAATTTACCTGATTGAGGTTAATCCGCGTGCAGCCCGTACCGTTCCTTTCGTCTCCAAGGCTACCGGTCTGCCGCTTGCAAAAATTGCGGCACGCATCATGACCGGTAAGACGCTGAAGGAACAAGGCATCACCAAACAGGTGATCCCTCCTTACTATTCTGTAAAGGAAGTGGTTCTGCCTTTTGCCAAATTCCCAGGATCCGATCCTTTGCTCGGACCTGAAATGCGTTCAACCGGTGAGGTTATGGGTACAGCCAAGAGCTTTGCCGAGGCTTATGCCAAAGCACAGCTTGCGGCAAAATCTCCGATCGTACGCGAAGGCACGGTATTGTTGTCGGTTAAGAAATCTGACAAGGATCGCCTGCCCAAACTCGGTAAACTTTTGGAAGCTGCCGGATTCACCCTTGAAGCAACTTTGGGTACCTATCAGTGCTTAAAGGATGCCGGAGTGAAGGTCAATTTGGTGCACAAAGTGTACGAAGGCCGTCCTAACATTTTGGACTACTTAAAGAGCGGTCGCTACAATTGGGTGATCAATACCACCGAGGGACGTCAAAGCGTTGAAGACTCTCGCGCGCTGCGTCGCAACGCACTGCGCTACAGTGTCGGTTATACCACTACATTGAATGCTGCCTTTGCTTGTATCGAGGCTTTGCCTGAAGATGAATACCACAGTGTTCATTCGGTACAGGAACTGCACAAAATGGTTGAAAACGCCTGACCTTTATTAAAATAATAATTGTAAGGGGAAAGAGTTTTTACTCTTTTCCCTTTTTTAATTCATTCGCCTCATGATCCGTATATGCACAATATCAAACTCTCATGCATTTACTCTGGAAATGCTCTTTGATTTTGTCCTGATCTGCTCATTTCTTATGTAAGGTTGCGATGGTCTAAATGGTGATCATGGTAAGGCTCTGACCGTCTTAGACAATATGAAGCGACCCCACTGATGTAAAAATCGTGGATTTACCCGTAAAATAAAAGTGTTACACAAAATTATGCGGGGATTACCGCATACAAAAGGAGATCGCTTCATGAAAAATATAATTTATATCGGGCTGGATGTCCATAAGGAAAAAATTCAGGCTTGTGCTTTCCTAGCTGCATATGACTTTGGAGAAGATCGTGTATTAGCCAATATCGAGTTAGGAGGCAATTACCGGGAGATCATTAAATTCGCCTCTACCCTAAAAAAGAAATTTGGAAAAGAGACACGGTTTGTCTGTGGGTATGAGGCAGGATGTCTTGGCTACAGTCTGTGTAGGAATTTACAGGGGTGCGATATAGAGTGCCACATCATGGCACCAACAACAATGAGTAAAGAGCCCGGTGTAAGAATAAAAACAGATCGTCGCGATGCAGAGATGATTGCAAGATGTCTAGCGTATAACACCTATAAAGGGGTACACCTGCTTGATGAAGAAGATGAATCTGTAAGAGATTACATACGCATGCGCGATGATTTCAAACAAATGCTCAAAGGGGTTAAACAGAAGATCTTAGCGCTGTTACTAAGACTTGGGATCCGTTGCGATACCTGTAAAAT
>JALEXT010000040.1 GCA_022779845.1 Succinatimonas sp. | reverse complement strand
CCCTTACCAAAGTCACAGCATCAGAGAGTTCTGGCGACGTTGGCACATTTCATTGTCTTCATGGCTTCGTGACTACCTTTATATTCCATTGGGCGGCAGTCGCGTAAAAAAATGGGTAACGTACCGCAACCTTGTGATCGTATTTGCCTTATGCGGGCTTTGGCACGGGGCAGCATTTACTTTTTTAATTTGGGGACTTTGGCACGGTGCGTTGCTGATCTTGGAAAGAGGTCGCATAGGAATGCTCATCGAGAAAATGCCGGTATGGATCCAGCGTGTTTATTGTTTTACGGCGGTGATGACCGGTTGGGTTTTCTTCAGAGCAGAGAATATCGATCATGCTTTTAACTACTTTGAGATCATGTTTTCTTTTGGCAATATTCCTGCACACGGTACCTTTACTATCGGATTTTTAAACATACTGGCTTTAATTGCAGGTCTTTCTTTGGCGCTTTTCGGACGCGGATTTTTTATCTTCGGTAAAGATAATTACAAGCATTATCCGCAGTGGCTTTTCGGAATTAATCTGTTATTTGCAATCATTTCACTGTTTTATTTGTACACCGGCAGTCGTAACCCTTTTATCTACTTTAATTTTTAAAAATGAACAAGTTAATCTCAAAAATCTTCGCAACATGTTTTTTAGTTACGGTTGCAGGCGCTTTTTTGCTGACGGTACCTTTTTTTGAAGAACAAGAAAGCGATGTTGTAAAGACGGAAAACCGTACGGTGACGCGTTATGTTCCGCTTAAATCATTCAGAAACAGCGAAATTAAGGCTTATTTTAAAAATTTAGATGCCTTCATCGGTGACAGGTTATTGTTGCGAGGGCAGATAGTATCTTTTATGAACGGGATATTAGGAGATCCTGAATTATTTACATCTTTTGAGTCTTTAAAAGGCAATGGAGTAATAGGAGAAGACGGTTTTTTATTTTTGGGAAATTCGTATTCAAAGGTTTTGGACAGGCATTTTTCAAAAAACTTTGATGAAAATCCAGGCAATTTTAAAAAACTTTCCGCAAGATTAAAACAATTCAAACAACAGGCTGAAGAGGCAGGCTCAAAATTCTCGATTTTGATAGCTCCCGACAAACACGGCATATATTGTGAGAAATTTCCGGTTTTCATGATGCAAAAGCCTTGTTCTTTGGCAGATGAGTTTACTGCAAAGTTGGTTCAGGGACTGAAAAAAGAAAATTTTGATGTTTTCTATCCTTACGTTGCCTTAAGAAAACATGCGGATATTCCTTTGTACTATAAAACCGATTCTCATTGGAACTTGCAAGGAGCCGCCCTTGCATTTGACGCTTTTGTCGATCATTTAAAGGGATCCGGTAAATTATCCGCAGCTTTTATTAAAGCATGTCCTGAGTATACGCAGTCGAAAGTGACTAAAACTATGGATCTTGGTGCCATAGTCGGAGTTAATGCCGATTTCGCAGTCGATGACGTCGATTATGCTTTAAATGATCACACTCAGGTTTTATGGAGTCAGAAAGGAAGTCCTTTTTCAAATACTGAGATCATGCAAGCCTTTGCTCAGGGGCAAAATGCCGATTGGTACGGTGAAATGAGAAATCCTCAGGCTTTGAATAAGGTAAAGATCCTGGTGATCTGTGATTCTTTTACTACGGCACTTTCGCGTATTATTAATTTGAACTGCTCGCAGGTTTTCTATATTTCAAGACATAGCGATGATGATTTTTGTCTTGGAAAAATTGCTGATTTCAAGCCTGATCTCGTGATTTATGAATGCGTAGAAAGAGATTTTCTGTAAATCTGCCTCCATCTTGAAAATGGAGGCGGTACATGAGCTTTCAGGTGATTTACAGCAGAGTGTATTCGCTTGCACATCGGCAGCATGGACAGCAACTGTTGCCGAAATGGAATTTTTTATGAGCAATAACTCTGAAATCGTCTGTAAATGAAAAGAAAGGAGTGTGGCAATTTGAGCAACCTACAAGCTTGGTTCTTTCCTGCAGAATACTGGACAACAAATCGATAAGATCGTTGAAGTTAGGAAAGTTGCTGGTAAATTCGCTGTGGGTCCATTGTTTGTATTCAAGAGCATGATACAGCTCGCGCACGCTTAAATAACACCCGGTAGCCAGAACGTAAGAGATCTGTGACGGGATCCCTTTGATGCTCAAAGGGTGAAACAGGGCTTTTTGATTGAGCATTACGCGCATGCAAATAAAATACAGCGACAGTATCAGAACCGTAAACATGCACTTGCTCTTGTTTTGTACGAAGATTTGGTAGCCTTCTTGAGTGGGTTTGGCACTGTGGTCAAATTCAGCGGTCAGACGATATTTGCGGAACATGAGATCACACACCGAGTGGGAAAGTTTGGTGACTTTTCTTATGAGCGCAGGAGAGGCTCCGGCTGCATCCATCATTACCGCAAGACGGCGTTGCATGACAGGCGGCTGGTTGTAATTTAAAAGTTCTTTGTTGATATGATGTTTGTCATGCAACAAATGCTCAAGAGCATGTAAAAGACCGCCGCTTTTTAAGTTGACCAGTTCATGGAAGAAACTTTCAGGAGATTGGTTCATCACCCTCAGCTTGTCCACTATAAGATGCGGTTGGGTCAGTGACAATCTGCAAAAACGTGCCAGCGGAGTTTCATTGGGATCGAGTATATCAGGCCGGTAAAGCGTGTCGTGCAGACTGGATTTGAACGGAATGTTTTCAAATAATTGCGGTTCGGCCAAAAAAGCAAGACGTATAAAAGGACTAAGAGCATTGGGCATTACATCAGACAAAAGTGTGAATGATGCTCCCAAACTGCCGCCGCCGTCCCGGGCGCGCATCTGATCCCACAGTTTATTGCTGTGCTGGTTGAATCTGGCGTGTTGAGTCTGATCATAAAAATTAAGATTGCGCGGAGATGCATAGCGCTCTGCTGGTCGGTAGATGGCATTGAGTTTTGCCTTATCTGATGAATTGAGAGTGTATATATCGTGCATTCTCAATCCGAGGAGTAAGTCTTTCATATCGGTCGCTTACTGGCTGGTTCATCACCTTACGGATGACGGCGTGTGATCTTACATACATGAAGATGGCATGCATCAATATAACGACTTATCGAGAATAATCAAGAAAAAAGTAAAAAAAATTTCTAGAAATAACAATATATAGCTTAATTTTCTCTCAAAATGTGAAAAAATTTACATTTTGTAAATCGGCAACAGAAGTGCAGGGATTTTTTATAATGATACAGTACGCAATTGCGCACGTCTGAGTTCTTTGGGCGCAAAAAACAGCAATGCAGCGGCGCATAACAGCAACATCAAACCGCCTGATAAAAACAGAGCCCACATGCCGAAAGTTGCGGCAATAAAACCGCCTAACAAGGGTCCGCTTCCGGCTCCGCCTTCCTGAAATGAATAAAGCAAACCAAAAGCCGTAGCCCGCTCGCGCGGTAGCGTAACCTGAATTAGTAATGCATTGATCATGGGAACAATGCCAGCAAGACACATTCCGCTTAAGAATTCAAGACAGGCAAAAGGAAGAAGGCTTTTGGGGAGAGCCAGCAAGGCGTAAAAAATCGCGGCACTGAACATTGCGGCAATCAGACAGGCTAAGAAACCTCGTCTTTGTCCCTGAACTCCCCACCATGGAGAAGCTATTGCTCCTGAGATCCCTTGCAAGGAGAAAACTACTCCAGAAAGAACGATCCCGGCACCGTGATCCAGTGTCAGATCGTTTACATAAGGAGTGAGCACCGAGGCCTGAAGCATGAGTATGAGAAAAGAGACGGTGGCGATCACGAGTACGGATAGTATGGCTTTGTTGCCAAGTATGGTCACAAGGCGTACGCGATCTCGTACAGGAGATGGCAGATGAGTACGCTTCGGTTCATGTATAAAAATAAGACTTAAGAAGGTTACTGCAGAAAGAGCGCAGGTTGTGATGACGAAGGTATAACGTACGCTTAGGTATTGGGCGATCATTCCTCCTGCCAAAGGACCAACCACGCTGCCTAAAACGTTCATACTCTGCAAAATGCCCATGGCAAGTCCGGTCTTTTCTTTGGGAACGGTTTCTGAGGCCATGGCCAAAATCACCGGAGTTATGCCGCAGGCAAACCCCATGAAGGCTCTTGCAAAAAAAAGTTGCAACGGAGTGGTTACGAAGATGCATACGCAATAGGCAACTGCCAGCATGGAACTTGCACGCAACAGCATGAGCTTGCGTCCGAAACGATCGGCAATGCGTCCCCATAAAGGAGACAGCAGGCAGGAGAATACAAATTGGATGGAAAAGCAGGCTGACGACCAAAAAGTAAGATCCTCTTTTGCACATCCTAGATCGTTGGCAAGATATACCGGCAAAAAGGGAAACATCAGCGTATAACTTCCTGACATGAGTAACCAGTCCAAGGAAAAAACGGTCAACGCAGTCTTCCAGTTACGCATGACATTGTCCTCAATTCACCTTAAAATCCACGGCGGATTTTAGCAGAATGCATACACCTCAAGTCGTCTTAAAGCATTTGAATTTGCATCTTGCTGCATTAAACTTCGAATTATCCTCGTACGCCCTGAAATCAAGGAGCCTGGTATGCCGTTAAATCCTGATGATCTTTGGTACAAAAAAAACAAAAAGGCGAAACTTTTTCTGCCGTTTTTTTTGCCTTTATCCTTATTATTCGGATCAGTAAGTGCTTTAAGACGCTTTTTATACCGTCACGGGATGATTAAATCTGAAAGTGTCGATGCTTCGGTGATCATTGTCGGCGGGATCACCGTAGGCGGCAGCGGCAAGACGCCGCTTAGCATTGCGCTTTTAAAAAAATTAAAAGCCATGGGATATACTCCGGGACTCGTTTCAAGAGGATATAAGGGAAAAAGCGACGTTTATCCTCTTTTGGTTACGAAGGATACTCAAGCAGAGCTTTGCGGTGACGAACCTTTGCTTATAAAAAAAAGCGTACGTGACGATGCCTTAGTAGTTGTTGATCCTGACAGAGTACGCGGTGCAAAAGCCTTATGTGCCAAAGGATGCGATGTTATATTGTCAGACGACGGCATGCAGCATTATTCATTAAGGAGGGATGCTGAGATCGTCGTTTTGGACGGGCAGCGCCTGTTAGGAAACGGTTTTTTACTACCGGCAGGACCTCTTCGCGAGGGAAAATGGCGTCTTAAAACTTGTGACATGGTGGTGTGCAACGGCGGAAGCAAACTTCCTCAAGGTGCTTACAGAATGGATCTTGATCCTGTTTATCCGCAAGCTTTGAATGTAAATACACCGCCTTTAAAAAAAGGGTGCATGGTATGGGTAATGGCAGGGATAGGCAATCCTGACAGAGTGAAAGAAAGCGTACAAAGTTTGGGTTTTAAGCTTGCCGGAATGCTTACTCCTGGGGATCATGAAAAAATAAAGCTTGAAGATCTTACTTTAGCCGCCTCCACTCATCCTGTGGTGATGACGGCCAAAGATGCAGTAAAATACAGTAATTGTGATGTAAAAGGACTTTACGTTCTTGAAGTCAAAGCCGCATTGTCACGTGATTTTGATGAAGCATTCGCGTCTTTGGTAAAAAAATCCTTGCAACAGCAGGCAAAGCGGGTAAAACTTGATACAAAACCTTAATATCAATTCTCCGTACAGGAACTAATCATGGCAGATTATGTAGTGGCGATCCCGGCGCGTTATGCGTCTACCAGACTTCCCGGTAAGCCTTTGGCTTCGGTAGGCGGCGAACCTATGATCAGGGTTGTGTGTACTCAGGCTTTACAGTCACAGGCATCGAGAGTCATTGCCTGTGTGGATGATGAGAGAGTGTATGAGGTTTTAAAGGGGTGCGGAGCGGAGATCTGCATGACTTCTAAAGATTGTCACTGCGGTACGGATCGCATCGCGCAAATGCTTGAAAAAACCAAAATGCCTGCAGATACCGTGGTGGTTAACGTGCAGGGGGACGAGCCTTTAATAAACCCCGGACATATCGATCAGGTCGCCAACCTTTTGATAAATTCAGGAGCCGATATGGCTACCTTGTGCTCCAGAATTGAAAAGATTTCAGATGTATTTGATCCTAATTGCGTCAAGGTTGTCATGGATAAAAACGGTACGGCGCTTTATTTCTCCCGTGCCCCCATTCCCTATGAGCGTGACAATTTCGGAAAAGGCGAGGTCAAAGAGCTTCAATATCCTCACTATCACCATATAGGAATTTATGCTTACAGAGCAGGCACCGTGCTTGATTACACCAAGCGCGAGCAGGCAGAAATAGAAAAGTGCGAGTCTTTGGAGCAATTAAGACTTATGCATTACGGCTTTAAGATAGCCGTGGGGATCACCGCAACTCCTCCTGAAATAGGAGTTGATACCAAAGAAGACTTAAAGCGCGTCAATGAGATCCTCTCTTGTAAGGAGACTCACTGACTGAAAAAAGCAGTCAAATCATCAAACTCCCCGACGGTATTGCGGGGAGATTTTTTTTAGGCTAATGAGTTGAAGAAGATCCTTTATCAAAAAAGCGCCGTAAAACCCCGGGCTTCAGCCCGGGGATATAAGGCGCCTAATCGGGGGTATTCTGGTTTTCAATGTATTGTCTGATGATAGAGATGGGAGCTCCGCCACAGGACGCCGCGAAATAGGAGGGAG
>JALEXT010000036.1 GCA_022779845.1 Succinatimonas sp. | reverse complement strand
GTACGTCTTTTAAATTCAAACGGTTCTGAGGAGTTTTACCTAGCCGTAAAAAGACTGCAAGAACTCTTAAAAGGCGATGATAAAAACTCGATACGTCATCTTCTGTCTATTTTGGTAAGCTGTATGCAAAAGCCTGAAGACGGAGACAATACTGACATGCAAACGGATATGAACGATGCTGAGGAGCACGGTATGGAAAAAGATTGGATAGCCTCTTGGCGCGAGAGAATAAACCAAGGTGACAGGGAGAGACTCAGAGCCGAAGGAAAAGCCGAAGGTGAAACCATAGGCTTGATGAAAGGTAAAGCGGAAGGTATGTTAAAAGCTACTTTCTCAAACCTTAAAAATCTTGTAACCTGGCGCTACGGCTCCTGGCCTGCTGAGGTTGCCACAAGTCTTGATGCCAAGAAAAGGGATCTCAACTTTCTTGAGCAGGCCATGCACTGGGTATTGGATTGCCCTAAACTTGAGGAATTCAAAAAGAAGCTCAAAGATCACGACAATTCGGTAAGTGCAGTCTGATAAAAAGAAAATAGGAATGCTTTTTTTAGCAGGCATTCCTATTAAAAAAAAGTTACACACAATGATCATGATTAAATCAAGATCTTTTAAAAGTCTTTTGCCTTTTATGTGTGAGTTGTTAAAGTTATTCGTCGATTGATGCTGAATCGTCGGACCCCTGACCGCCGCCAAGGCTACCGCTGTCGTCGTTACCTACTGAGCACAAACGATGCAGGTGACGAGGAGCAATAACTTTAAGGTATTTACTAAATACTTTTGCATTCTTGTCAGTAATGACTTCAGTTCCATTTAACTGTTCCAAAAATATTTTTTCAGAGTCATCTTTAGGCTTGCGGGCACCTTTATAAAGTTCCATCATTGCAGAGCCGCATTTCTCAAGCAACTCCGATTCCTTGATGGTGAAGTCGCCAGAACGGCGTACGCCGCGTGCGAAATGTTGGAAATCGTTAAAAGGCTTTTCTGATTCAAAGCTCATGGACATTAACCTCGGTTGCAATTGTGCCTCTTTAAAAAAACTGCGTAATTTTAGCATTTAGTTGCGCTTTTGGAAAATCAGAACGCAGATCTTCTTAGCTTAAAGAAGAATTTTTGATGATTATTTGAAAAAACAAAGCATTGTATGCAAAAAAATGAGAAAAATTTGAGTTGTCAGATAGCCCTTTGTTACAATCTCAAGATATATTCGAAAAAAATTATGAAATTTCTGTTATACGGAGCGAAACGATGTCTGAAGCCGAGATGAAAGAGGAAAAAATTCCGCGCAATTTCATCACCGATATCATCGATACCGATCTTAAAGAAGGAAAGTTTGACCATGTGGCCACTCGTTTCCCTCCAGAGCCTAATGGTTACCTGCATATAGGTCATGCGAAATCTATTTGTTTAAATTACGGCTTGGCTCGCGATTATCACGGTACCTGTAATATGCGTTTTGATGATACCAATCCTGTAAAAGAGGATATGGAGTACATCAATTCTATAAAACGCGATGTGAATTGGCTCGGCTTCAAATGGGATAAGTTGTGCCATTCATCTGATTATTTTGACAAGTTATACGGTTTTGCCGTTGAACTCATCAATAAGGGCTTGGCTTATGTTGATGAGCAAACTGCTCAGGAAATTCATGACAGTCGCGGTACGCTTACGAAGCCGGGAATTGACAGCCCTTATCGTAACCGTACGCCTTCTGAGAATTTAGCGCTTTTTAAAAAAATGCGTGACGGAGGTTTCGAGGAAGGAAAAGCATGCCTGCGTGCAAAGATAGATATGGCGTCTCCTTTTATTTGCATGCGCGATCCGGTAATTTACAGAATTCGTTTTGCAAGCCATGCAATTACTGGGGATAAGTGGTGTATTTATCCTATGTATGATTTTACCCATTGTATTTCCGATGCTTTGGAAGGGATCACACATTCTATCTGCACGCTGGAATTTCAGGATAATCGCAGACTTTATGATTGGGTTTTGGATCATATTTCTATCGATCACGAGCATCGTCCGCATCAGTATGAGATGAGTCGTTTGAATCTTGAATATTCCATCACTTCAAAGCGCAAATTGAATTTGCTCGTAGAAGAGGGGCTGGTTGACGGTTGGGATGATCCCAGACTTACTACTATTTCTGGATTGCGCCGTCGTGGATATACTCCAGGTTCAATCCGTGAGTTTTGTCGTCGCATAGGCGTTACAAAACAGGAAAATGTTATTGAAATGGCCGCTCTTGAATCCTGTATCAGAGAGGATTTGAATGTTCATGCCAAACGAGCAATGGCAGTATTACATCCTATAAAACTGGTGATAGAAAATTACGGTCAGGATGGAATTACCCAGACTGAAGTTAAATGTCAGAACCATCCTGAACATCCGGAAATGGGATCTCGCGATGTGGCATTTTCCAAAGAGATTTTTATTGATGCAGCTGATTTCCGAGAAGAAGCCAATAAACAATATAAACGTCTGAAGCTTGGACATGAGGTAAGACTTCGCAATGCATATATTGTTAAAGCCTTGTCATGTGATAAGGATGCAGCCGGAAACGTTGTTTGTGTGCACTGCGAGGCGATCCCCGGATCTTTGGGAACAAACGTTGAAGGTCATAAGCCAAAAGGTGTTATCCACTGGGTCAGTGCCGAAAAATGTTTAAGAGCTCAGATCAATATTTACACTAATCTTTTTAAGGTCGCAAATCCCGGCGCAGCAGAAGACTTTTTGTCGACGGTAGATAAAAATTCCAAGATAGAAATAAAAGATGCTGCATTGGAATTGTCATTGGCAGATGCCAAAGCAGGAGACTGCTACCAATTTGAGCGTGAAGGTTATTTCTGCTGCGACAGTAAATACTCAAAACCGGGATGTCCGGTGTTCAATCTTACCGTTGCTTTGCGCGAAACCAAGAAAGCAGCGATTTAGTTCAGTTTTTTTACAACAGGAGATCAACATGGCTGACGTGAACGAAGAAGGCATGGCCAAAGACGATGAGGTTATGGCTCCCCCTCCGGGAAGTGATTATGAGGTTGCATTCACTTATCATTCGGAAAATCCGCTTGAGCGAGCCTATGATAAGGCTGTACATTGGGTGAAAGCCGGCGTGCATCCTCAGAAGATATTCCTTGAAGATCGTTCCATGGGAGTGATCAATTTTCGTAAGGTTATGAAAGATCCTCTGCTTATTCAGGCAGGTGTTGAGCGCATGATCGATTTTCGTTGTTCGCTTACTCTTTCTGATACTGATGTTGATGCAGTATTTTCTTCAGTGTGCTACTACGAACCCGATGCACCGGAACCTACCTACATCAATGCCTATGATCCGGAACTCGGAAGTATCAAAGACGTCCTTAATATGGTGAGCAATAATCTTTTTAGTTATTTGCAAAAACCGTTGGTACGTCCTGATGATTACGAACAGGATGCTTAAGCGTTATATAAAGCTTGAATAAAGGTGGGAGTTGCAATGGCGTCAGATCTTAAGAAAGTCGGACAGGCAATAGTGCTTTGTGCATGTGCCGCGGCTTTGACTCAGTTGCAAGGATGCGGCCTGGCTCAGGAATATTACGAGTATTATTTGGGCGGTATTGACGAAGGTGCTCGTCAGCCTACAGGCTATGAAAATCTCAAAGATGTGAAACAGGAGCCTGACAGACTTAAAGTTCCTGCAGGAATGAGTGTTCCTCCTCAAGATCCGTCAATGAAATTACCGGATATTTCGGCAAAAGCGCTTAAATATCCGGTAGGTGATGATTTGGATATACGAGCGCCGGTTGCCCCTTTGCGTTCGGAGTTGGGATTACATTCTCAGTGGTTAAACGGTGAGGCCATCGTATGGTTTGAATCTGACGGAGAGCACGGGGTACATTCTGAACGCGATGCATGGCGCCTTTTGGATAAGGTACTTAAAACCATGCGTATAAATCCTGGAAAAGTTTCAGCTGATGATTATTCGCTTACTACTGCAGTAGCAGATTTTGACGAATTCGGTGCTCCTTATAATGCAGCCGATATGGGAAGCGGTGCCATGCGTTATCGTCAGGTTTACCGTATACGCATCGGTCGTAATAATTCAGGTGAACTCGGCATAGCTTCCACTCTTATAGGTTCGATGACGGTATTGCCGCGTACGGGAAGGAATATTGAAAATATTCTGACTCCTATTGAGTTAGAACGTTTCTCCATGGGATTTTCAAATTCAGTGATTCATGTGCTTGAAACAGCTCATGAGGATGAATTGCAGCAACAAGGAGAACTTTCGATAAGTTTGGGACGTGATCATAACAATCAGGAAAGTATTATCGTTGCAGCCCGTTACGAGGATGTTTGGAACGGTTTACGCAATATGTTGCCGCGCTTTGGTTGGCAAATTACTGAATATTCACTTACCAACGGTACGATTAAGGTAGATCTTGATGATCAAGAGGCTGAAACTTACCAAAAACAACATGTTGATTCTTTCGCTTTGGATGAAGAAGAATATGTTTTGCGTGTAGGTGAAGAAAACGGTCGTTGTGTGATCACATTCTATGATGAAGATGACAAAGCATTGCCTGCTGCAACCGTTGATCGAATTTACAGCGGTTTTTCTCAGGCCTTGTCTCGTGAACTTTCAGTTTCATCAAGTGAAGAAACTGTAGATTGATCGCAAGTTAGCCTCTTATTAGTAAAAAACCTCGTTTCATTTTTAAAACGGGGTTTTTTGATCCGCATGAATGAAATTAAAGATCTCTGTTTCTTGGCCGTAATTGGTTAAGGAATGTCTTGCGGAGATTTAGGTGGCACTTTATCTTTATAGTAAAGCTGCAAATACGGCTTTATCTGCATTTAGTCGCAATCAAAATCAGCTTGAGAATTGCTATCTCAAGTTATCCACAGGTCTTCGTATAAATTCAGCAAAAGATGATCCTGCCGGATTGGCAATTTCCGATCGTTTAACTTCTGAAATAAACGGTTATATTCAGGGCAGTCGTAACACTCAGGACGCTATTGCTTTGGCACAAACAGCAGAAGGGGCTCTGGATGAAACCAAAAATATGTTGCAACGAATAAGGACATTGGCCATTCAATCAGCTAACGGAACTAATACGAGTTACGACAGACAGGCGTTGAATGCGGAGGCAAGACAGCTGTCGCAGGAGATCTCAAGAATTGCCCGTAAAACGACTTACGCCGGTTCTACTCTGCTTGCCGGAGTCGGGATAGGTTCTATGCTTAATGCTAAAGGAAGCATCTCTGTTCAAGTTTCAGGACATGCCGGAGATACCATAGAGATCACAGGGTTATCTGCAGGTTTTACCCTTTCTGCAATGTGTAAGCAGTCTAATACCGGTACTGCTGGTTTTGTAAATGACGTAAAAGGGTACAGTTTCGATCTTTCCACTCAAAGTTCCTCACAAAGCGTTTTAGGACTTATAGATAAACTTATAGGTCATGTAAGTCTGGCTCAGGGAAATCTGGGCGGAGTGCAAATGCGGTTTGAATCTGTATTGAGACTTAACGATACGATGCGCAACAATACAGAAGATGCCAGAGCCAGAATACGTGATACAGATTATGCTCAGGAAGCTTCTGAGTTATCACGCTTGTCAATATTGCAACAGTTTATGCCGATAATGTTTAAACAGATAAATCAAAATCGTTCTTTGATCTTAAGTTTGTTGCAATAGCCTCTGCTTCCTTGGTGTTGTCTCAGTGTTAAGATCTTCTGCCAAGGAGAAAATTATGAAAGCTTTATTTGTAACCGGGACCGGTACAGACATAGGCAAAACATATGTGAGTGCAGCCATTGCCACATGTCTTGTCAAAAAGCATTTGAAAATAGCTTATTACAAAGCCGCATTGAGCGGTGCTTTGAATACAGAAGACTCTGATGCGGGATTTGTAAATAAACAAGCAGGATTGCATCAGGATCCAGCCTCTTTGTTGTCTTTTCGTTATGAAAAACCTTTGTCTCCGCATTTGGCAGCCCGAGATGAAGGTAAGTATGCCTCATTAGATAGGATCATTACCGATTTCAAATCACTTGGTTCAAAATATGACTATGTGCTTTCAGAAGGTGCCGGCGGAATTGTTTGCCCTGTAGTTTATGAGCCTTTTGAAACGCTTTTTTACAGCGATATAGCCAAGGCGATGAAAGCACCCTGTGTGGTAGTGGCAGATGCCGGACTGGGTACCATCAATCATACTGTACTTACAGTTGAGTATATGCGTAGCCACGGATTAACGGTTTCCGGAGTAATTTTGAATCGTTATGACAAAAAATCTGTCATGCATCGTGACAACCTCAAAATGATTGAAGAAATAGCGCAATGTAAGGTTATTGCTTTGCTTCCTTACGGAAAAGCAGAGTTGCAAATGCGTGAAAAGAGTATGGAGGAGTATTTTGGTGAAGTCTGAAGCTCTCTCAGAGTTGGTAAGAAAAGATCTTAAATTTGTCTGGCATCCGGCTGCGCAAATGAAAGATTATGAATCTTATCCGCCTGTTGCCGTAGTTCGCGGTGAAGGTTCATATCTCATCACGGAAGACGGCAAACG
Organism: Succinatimonas sp.; assembly: GCA_022779845.1. Lineage (GTDB taxonomy): Bacteria > Pseudomonadota > Gammaproteobacteria > Enterobacterales > Succinivibrionaceae > Succinivibrio. Next base: position 8,405 of record JALEXT010000036.1, on the reverse strand, counting down.
CATCCTGGATATAGTGAGTTCCTGGTGGTGTAATCTGTTGGGGCACTGTAATCAGGAAATTTCCGATGCTTTGGCAAAACAGGCTAAAACCCTTGAACATGTGATTTTTGCTGATCTTACCCATCCTTTAGTCGTGCGGTTGGCCGAAGAGTTGTCGAAAATAGTTCCCAGCGGATTATGTCGTTTTAATTTTGCCGACAACGGTTCTTCTGCAGTGGAAATGGCCTTGAAAATGGCCTTTCAGTATCAGGCACAGTCAGGACATCCTGAACGTATACGTTTTGCCTGTCTTTCAGGCGGTTATCACGGGGAAACAATAGGTGCGTTGTCAGTAGGCAGCTTAGATTTATATTCTAAACTTTATAAACCTATGATGATGGACAACATCCATATCAGTGCCCCCGATTGTTTTCGCTGTCATTGCGGATGTAAACGCAATCAGTGTGACTGTGCTTGTTTAGGCGATGCCAAAAAAGTTTTTGAAACTTACGGCAAAGAATTGTGTGCAGTTATAGTCGAACCGTTATTGCAAGGTGCTGCAGGCATGCGCATCTATCCTGAAGCATATCTTGTTGGATTGCGCTCTTTATGCGATCAATACGGAGTACTGCTCATAGCTGATGAAATTGCAACCGGATTTGGTCGTACCGGAGAAATGTTTGCCTGTAATAAAGCAAAAATAAGTCCTGATCTCATGTGCTTGTCAAAAGCTCTTACCGGCGGTTATATGCCGATGTCAGTGGTATGTACTACCGACGAAATATATCAGGCTTTTTATGCAGATTACGGACAACACCGAGCTTTTGTGCACTCTCATACCTATGCAGGAAATCCTTTGGCTTGCAGTTGTGCTTTGAAGGTCATCGAAATTTTAAAACGTGATCATATTTTAGAGCATGCAGCTAAAAAGGCTAAAAGGCTTACAAAGATGTTTTCGTCTCTTGAAAATGAAGTTGATGAAATAGGAGAAGTGCGACACATAGGTCTCATCCACGCTGTAGAGCTTGTTGCCGATCGTCAGAGTAAAAAGGCCTTTGATCCTTCCTTGAGGATAGGCTTTCATATCTATCGCAAAGCTCTTAATGCAGGTCTGCTTTTACGTAACATAGGTGATGTTCTCTATTTCAACCCGCCGCTTAACGTTGCTGACGAGGATTTGGAGAAAGCTGTTTTAATCATGAAAACATGTATAAAGTCAGAATTGGCTCTTTATAAAAAACAGGGGCAAGATAAGTAAAAGAAATGAGTCAAACGATGGAGTGCAGTTGTCAGACTTTCTGGCCCTTGCTCATTCAGCTGATTGGATCTGTCATAATGTCAGATTGTAAGTGATCTACAGATAGTTATCGAATAAAACCTTGAATGAAGGTGGCTGCTGCCGGCCGGATATATGTCAGGAAACCGACAGTATTATCACAGCTGCCTGTTAGTAAACATTTGCCGTACGCAGATCCGCATGTACGGTAGTACCGGAGCGGCGGGCTCTAAGCTTTCCGTTGCTCTGCCAAGAATAGTAGCAGGATCAAGTGGTGCAGGGTGACAAACTATGGCCAGAAATAATAAGAACAACCAAAATGCGGAGCAACGTTTGGAAGCTTTGCAAAAACAGCTTTTGGCAAATAATGGATCTGCGGAAAATGTCATTTTGGATCCTGAAGAGCTGTTTCAATTTGCGATCACATTGCAATCAAAAGCTCGTCAGGTAAAAGATCCGCTTGAAAAAGGAAGTCTTTATTCTGAAAGTTGTTTTTATTTTTATCTGGCACATGAACACGGAAAAAAGGAAGCCGATAGGTTAAGACGTCAGGTTTGCGGAGAGTGGGCCTCAAGAATTTACAGTCATGAATACTGTGATTTTTTGTGCGGACAGGGGGGGCTTACTACTGATGAGGCTACACATTTTTGTGCTGATGTAATTTCATCACTGCTTGAATCTACGCGTGAATGTTTTTTGCAGGAATTGGGACTAGGTGTATTTATGGTTCCTGATCACGTGCTGGCTGCTTTTTGTGCAATGCGTGATTTTCGTTTTGATGATTCCGGCGGAAAGGAAATGGCAGATCCGTTTTCATTTGTACAAGATCTTTTAGGCAGGATCCAAGGTTGTGATTTTGAAGACAATATAGGACGGGATCTGTCAGGGTTTTACAGTTGGTGTATGGCAGGTGACGGAAAGGAAGCACCTTTTTTTGAAAATTTTTTCGGGATCCCGTCGGAAGCTGCTTTTGCTATAGGAATGGCCTATCTTGAAGGAAAGTGGCTAAAACCGTCCAGAGTTATGGCTGCGAGATTTATAAGATATGCCGTTTTGACCGGATCTCCGCGAGCCTGTTTGGCGTGGGCGTTGTTTTATGAGGATTTAGGACTGGTTTCAGAAGACGGCGAGGACAGTTTTTTCGAGTGTTATTGCGGGACTCTTTTTCACGGGATCATGCTTTGTTTATTGCAGTACTCACCCGCTTTAAGAAACAGCCTTTCAGGTACGCAGTATGTAGTTGTCAACGGTAAAAGCAAAATAAGGATTGATGCAGCTCTTATGCTTTCCTTAGGAGCAGCTTTAAGTGCTCATTATGAGAAAAATAGGACTGTGGGATCCTCTCCTGATCCTGGTGCGATTATCAATCTTTTGGCCGCCCTTAAGAAAAGTGACAAAAATGATGCTGAAATTGATGCAAGTGTCAGGATCACCGGAGCCAGACTTCTGAATATTTTGCAAAATGAGGAGACGCTTTTAAAAAAACTAAATGATTTTATTGATGAATATTACAGAACGGGAAAGAAAAGAAAAACTGCGACAGTACATGCCCCGTCATTTGAACTCATAAAGCCTCTTCTTGGAAAGAATACAAAAAATCAGGCAATAAATCTTTGCTTGCTTGATCTTGACGGTATTATTCAGGAAGCAGCCATAATCCCTCATCTTGATGCATTATGTAAAGAAAATGTGGCTGATGCCATTTTTAAAAGGGCTACTCTTGCATGGGTACGAGAAGGCAAAGAAGGCAAATTGCTTGAAGCTTTTGTTAAAAGTGCAAACTACGGCTATCCCATATCGATGTACAACTTGGCGATCTTCCTGATGCAGGAAGGTAAAAGCAGTGAAGCCTTGAATTACGCTGAAAAAGCCTTATTCGGCGGCATTCCGCAGACTTTCTTCATTCTTTACCAGTTGGGAGCACATTGCAAGGGAAAAAAATACGAACTTGCGTGCACCTGTTTGCGATATGCCGCAGAATATCTTTTGCCCGCTGATGCTGTGAAAGAATTAAACAGTTTGCGTCAAAACGGGCGTTATAAACCTCTGCCATTTGTGAAAGAACTTGAAAAACTTGAAGAACAGGCTCAGAACGATCCTGTCTGTGCCTGCCTGCTTGGAACCATGTATGCGCGGGGAATGATTGTACCGTGCGATAAATATCAAACCATCAGGTGGTACCGACAGGCTGTTTCGTTAGGTGATCACATGTCGGTTGAAAATTTATTTTCACTTTATGTTAAGGAGCACTGGTTTGAAGGTTCGGATCGTACTGCAGTAACCGATATGTGTCATGCCCTGGAAATAAGTTCACGTTACGGCATCGGAACTGGTAAAGATTTTAGCGCCGAGAGTGCCAAGGCCGAAAATGCTCTGAAAAAAATCCTTGTGGCTTTGCGTAACGGGAAAACTTGGCTTGAACAGATGCTCTATATGCGTAATCTCAAGGGAGATGTCATATCAGCCTTCGGTCTTGATAATGCTGATTTTGAATCAGATAAAGAGCCTGATGAACTGGTTCAATATGAGACCAATGCACGGGAATATATCGAAACCATGGGGGATTGCAGAATGCTTGATTTTATGGGAGAAGACATGCTGTTTGAAACTCATGCTCCTGCCATAAAAGCGCTTTCGATCATGATAAAAGGATGTGATCCTAGAATGAACAAATTAAATTCTGAAAGCAAAGCTCTTACGGCTTTGCGCGGTTTCCTGCCTCTTAATCTGAAGCAATGTCGGGATTTGTTGCTGCAGTCAATGAATAATGACAGTACATTTGCCAAAGCTTTGTATAAGGTATCATGGGATGTTCTGAATTTGCAGAATACAGGCTATGATCCTCAAAAGAAACATTTGGTTAAATCAAGACAAGAAAAAGACAAGGAAAAGGTACAATCTGATGATTACTTTGATTTGTCGGTGGAGCAATAAATTCGATGCATTTTTTATTGAAAATAGTTTTGGAAGAGGGAATTTGGCGTCTTGATGCTCTTGACGGCAGGGCAGATCTTGCTCATACGGCAAATCTTATTACCGCATCGTTCGGATATAAGAGCGGAAGAAATTTTTTTGAAAAAAACGGTGAGCGCGTCGGCGCTGGTGCCAACGGACAGCCTGATAGTCATGAAGCCATGAGCTCCTTTGAAGAATGGTTGGGAGATTGTTCTGAGGGCGCATATATCCATATTTTTGACAACGGCGTCGAGTTGATACATCGTTTTAAGGTAATGAAACGTGAGGAAAAGCTTTTTTGTCTCATGCCTTCTGTAATAGTCGGAGCCGGCAGAGTTCCTGAATGTGCAGTATCGGGGATTGATGAAATAAGAGCATTTGCAGATCGCGATGAAAATCTCACTTTGGATATAAGGGCTGCTACCTCTGTAATGCGAGCATTGGGATCAGTCAGAACAGATGTTAATGCAGCAATGGTTGATGCAGGAGCAATGCCTTTGAATTTTAAAAGTTTTTGATTTATAAGTGGATTTTTTTTGTTGCGTTGTGACGAGTGAGGGCAAATTAAAAAATTCTCAAAAATAAGATTATATTTTTGCGTTCTGTAAAAAAATATCGTGCAGAAAATGCAATACACTTTTGCGTCTATTCTAAAAATTGCTTGACAGTTTGAACAAAAATTACATAATAACCTCAGCTATCGGATACAACCGGTATCCGCATTGATGCTTTCTGCAATTATCCTTATTCAGGCATCACCCCAATAAGCCGTGCTTTAACCGCAGGTTACGGCAAAACGAGGTCCGCAATGGCGGACCGTTTTTTTATAAACTCATTCTTTAGTAGATCCTTTAAAAAGATCCCGGAGTTTTTATTATGACAGGCAGTCTGCTTTTATGTATTGCGCTTGCATATTTTGTTGCAGCCTATTTCGGTTACGGCGGATACTTAAAGAGAATTTTTAAAGTTGATCCTAATCGTCCTACTCCAGCAAAGACTCAGTATGACGGAATTGACTTCGTTCCCACTCCCCCAATCGTGTTATTCGGACATCATTTTGCATCCATCGCAGGCCCTGGTCCTATAGTTGGACCTATTATGGCAGCCTATTTTGGTTGGCTTCCGGCTTTAATGTGGATCTTGGTCGGTTGCGTTTTCGTAGGTGCTTTCCATGATTTTGCGGCTTTGGTGATTTCAGTACGCAATAAAGGACACTCAATTTCCTTTGTAATGGAAAAAATGATGGGCTTTTCAGGACGTCAGTTGTTCGTCGGATTCTGCTTTGCGTGCCTGATCCTGGTAGTAGCCGTGTTCACCAACATGATCGCAGGAATGTTTGTTAAGGTACCTGCAGTGGCTACGGCATCACTGGCTTTTATTGCCATGGCTCCTGTTTTTGCTTATTGCACCAATAAATTGGGATTTAGGTTGAAGAGCGCTTCATTTATCTTTATACCTTTGGTGTTTTTAGCAGTTCCTTTCGGCAGCGCTTTGCCTTTGGATTTGCAGACTTTGTTCGGTCTTGATGCCCACGGAGCACAAATGACCTGGACAGCGGTTTTAGCCGTCTATATTCTTTGTGCTTCGGTTTTGCCCGTTCAATGGTTGCTTCAGCCTCGTGATTACATGAATTCATTCCTGTTGTACGGTACCTTGGCTTTGGGCTTTGTTTCCATTTTGGCCTACAGCCCTGAGATCAACATGGATGCTTTCAAAGGATTCGAAGCGGTTACCGCCGACGGTAATATGAGCTCTTTGTTCCCAACGCTTTTTATTTTTATTGCCTGCGGAGCTTGCTCAGGATTCCATGCCCTGGTTGCTTCTGGAACTACTTCAAAACAAATGCGTTCTGAAAAAGATATGTTGCCGGTAGGTTACGGAGCTATGTTGGTTGAGGGAATTTTAGGTGTTATGGCTTTGGTTGCCGTAATGGCTATGGCTCCTGAACAGTTCCAAGAGCTTGGTAAAAATCCTGTTTTGGCTTTCTCGACTGGCATATCCAATTTCTGCTCGGTATTGGGATTGGATGTTAAATACTCCATGGTTTTCCTGTCGTTGGCAATTTCTGCTTTCATGATGACCTCTCTTGATACCGCAACTCGTTTGGGTCGTTTCCTTGTTCAGGAGCTGTTCTTGCCGCGTGCCGTTCAGGATGCATCTGAAAACGAGCAGGCACAGGCAAAAATGGGCATAGTTCGTCATGTGCTTACCAACAAATACTGGGCTTCGCTGTTTTTTGTTGCCATCTCTATTTTTATGGCATTAAGCGGAGAAGCTGCCGCTCTTTGGCCGATTTTCGGTGCCTCGAATCAGCTTATGGCCGGACTTACTTTCTTGGTGATCACCCTTTGGCTTTTGTCCAAACAGGTAAATTGGATGGTTGCTTTTATTCCCATGCTTTTTATGATGGTTATGAGTTTATGGGGTATCTTCCAGATCATAAGTCAGCAGTGGGGACATAATGTGGTTCTTGTTTCAACCGGAATTTTACTTTCCGTTATGTCCATTTTGATGGTTTTGCTGGGAGCAACCATTATCACTCATCATCTTAAAGCACACTTCAGCGGCAAAAATGCCAGCGGGGAAGTGGATTGATGAGCGTTAAGCGTAAGATGAGATAAAACTAAAACGGAATTTTTTCCAACGGTTTAAGTTTAAGATAAAGGGGACGTCCTTGTGAACGCCCCCTCTTTTTTAGTTTGGAGCAATGCATGGAAGAACAGAGAGAAAAGCAAGATGTGGCTCAAATAAAATCAGATGACTTGTTTTATGAAACGCCTGATGAAATAGGGCTTTCACGTCGGGGAATTCCTGGCGGTTTCGAACTAATAAGAAAAGCCGACGATGCCTTGGAGCGCAGTGCAAGATCAGAAAGTATGGCCAAATATAAATTGGCAGAGGCTTGTAAAAAATACGGTGCAAACGTGATCTTGAATTATTCTGCAGAACGTTTTGTACGTAATTCCATAGGATTTTCTTTTTATATGTACAGAGTCAGCGGTTATCCTGCGGTAATGGGCAAGGTCTCAAAAAACGGCAGTTTTAGCCGTGAAGAACTTGAAGACAGCTTAAAAGTAAATGAAATTCAGGCTGACGTAAAAAGAAGTAAAAGTGCCAAAAGGGGTAATTTTATTCTCAAATGCTTTGCTGTAGGAATGGCTTTGTTTTTTCTTGCCGGTTTTCTTATGTCAAAATGAAAATGCCAAAAGTCGAGAATTAAGTTGTCAATGACAATAAGTATAAGAATCCTGCAGTGATGATTATCATGCGTTAAACTTTAAAGTTAGCTTAAACTAACTAATTAATGGAATTTATTATGATTTGGTCAAAAATTCTTCTTTACGCCATTGTGGCTTTTGTCGTGATTTTTACTTTTTTAGGAATAAAAAGAATGTTTCAGGTCTTTTTTGTTTCCGGTAGTTGTTGCTCTTCTAAAAAAGGTCTTGGGGCCAATTTGGGAAAGGGAAAGAAAAAAGCCTGTGCGTGCGGTAAGGATAATTGCACAGATAAGTGACATTTTTGCGCAGACGGTCTAAACTCATTGCTATCTGTAAAACAGATAGCGTTGCGATAATAACAATCATAATCTTTGCAAACGCACAATCTTTATGCCTTAGGGATATTTGATCGTCAATATTTGAAGATCTTAGCCCCTGACGTTGTAATTTCATCCGTTTGTCTTGATATCATGGCGATATCGGAACTGAACTTGAAGCACATGAACGATGCAAGATAATGATAAATTCACTGTTGCAAGTCTTACAGACGAGACTCTGCGCAAATTAGAAGCCAGCGGCCTGCGTATGACGGTACAGAGGCGTCATATCATAGAAATTCTGACCAGTAGCAATTGCACTTCGCCTAAAGAACTTTGGTATGAGGCAAAACAATATGTCCCTGATCTGGGTATAGCGACGGTTTACCGTCTTATCAATCGCCTAGAGCAGATTGGGGTATTGTCCAAAAATCGCAATATAGGCATGCAACCTGTGACACCGGTTTTGGGGGTATTGTCTGACGTACACGGAAAAATATTGCAAAGTGAAAGTCTGAATTTGAACGAATTGGTACGTATGGGATTGATTGCAAAAGGGATCATCGGTCACAATAATCAAATTTCGATGACGTTGGTGGGCGACAAGATCAATATTACCGTTATAAAATAAACGGATGAAATAATTTTTAGAAAAAATAT